>JBFLWJ010000010.1:73096-109768 GCA_040757835.1 Actinomycetota bacterium | reverse complement strand
TTGGGTTCGTAGAAGCATTGCAAGCTTTCTCCCCCTACTGTCTCGGCGCTAAGGCGATTCAAGTGAGAAAGCCGGGCGCGGAGCCCGGCTTCTATTGCTTTGGTGGGCGTTAAGGCCCTTGGAAGACATTACCCCACTTGTCATCCTCGATGGGGCAGTCTAGGCATTACCGTGTCTCCCTATGAATCACCCAAACCGCTCTATGAATCAGCTTCCCGCACAGGTTTTCTACGCCTAGGCTGATTCATAGCGACTCCGTTGAATTGTGTTGCTGTTTTCCCAGCTTGTTCTAAGTATTCCTATGAATCACCCAAACCGCTCTATGAATCAGCTTCCCGCACAGGTTTTCTACGCCTAGGCTGATTCATAGTGCCCTCGCGAGTCGATACCGCGTCCACCTCCCGCTGCCGCTCTTTTCAAGCCAACCCTTAGCACATAACTCTACTGCAATACGTGTCGCGGTAGGCCTGGATATCCCTAGGGCTTCCCTTATGTCCAGGTTTGAGATGTCTCTCTCCTTAAGCAATGGCAGGAGCAACGAGAGGGTTTCCGGTGGTTCCTCATGCTTACCCGGCGTTTCAACGAGTTCGTAGACCCTGCTTCCTTTGCTGGTAGAACGAATTATGTTTTTCCTAACCATACCCTTTATCGAAAGGGATGCCTTGTACACGTCCAATTCGGTGAGTTTCTGATAATCCTTGCTGGTAAACCGGTCTCCGTGAGCGTGAGCAAAGGCGAGGAGCCTCTTCTGGTCGCCAGTTAAATCAAACTCAGCATATCTTCTCAACCACTCCACGGTCTCTTGGTCATATATAGGTTGGTTTCTGAGTATCACGCGAAAGTTAGCACCGCCTACCAGGTCAAAAACAGGAGGATAATAACCCTGGCTTTCCATCTCCGAGAACATACGTGGAATGCCTTCACCCAGGTCACGCATGTATCCGAGTTCTGCAAGAACGCGCACGATGATAGGGTTCCTGGAAAGATGCAGGTGCTCACCGCGGCTCAATGCCTCAACCGTGACCGGTTCGGGAGGCGGCCCCATGCTCTTTATCTCCATCCTGTCATCGAACATCCAAACCTCTATGGGGGTTCCCTGTATGCTGTAGTCACGGTGTGCGATGGCGTTTATGAGGGCTTCCTGCCAGGCGAACGTGGGATATTCGAGCCGCTCAGTGAAGAATAGATCCACGAGCTGCTGCCTTTCACGGATAAACGGCTTGATGGCCTCGAAGGCCTGCTTGGGCAGCACCGCGAGGGGAGCTTCGATACGTATGCGTTTCTCGATATTGAGTTCAGCGCCACCTTTCCTCTCCGTTCCTTCCCAGCGCACGAAGTCGATGCCGCAGCGGGGATGCCATTTCGCCGGGTCTTTACCGAAGAGAAGCAGGCAGGCACGGTTAGGTGCGACGTGGCCGTTATGCCTCTCTACCAGGCGAAAACGCTCAAGCAGATCGATAGCGGTTTCTCCGTCCAGGCGGTCCAGGTCAAGCGAATCGACGAGCTCGATATCTATGTCCTTCAAGGAGGTTCTCGGCGGAAATACCATTTCGAACAAGCCCTGGGCTTTTGACGACTTCAGGGCGGATATCTTGTGCGCTTCAAACGGCATGTTCGAATCCCTCATCCTGTACAGATACCTGCCATCAGCCAGTTGGTGCACGAGGGGGCTCCATTCCACCCTGAAATGCAGGAGAAGGTGGCCGCCTTCAGTGACGACCTCCCTATGCCGGCAAATAATTCCCGGGTTTATACGGTTCGGATCGCGGGGAGCATCGAGAAATCCCTTAACAGTCAGCTCGGGATGAGGAACTCCGGTTACCGTACCATCGTCCTCCATCCCCAGGACAAACTCCCCTCCATCGGCGTTAGCCATGGCCGAAAGGGTATCGACAATATCAGAGATGATATCTTTGGCGTTTCTTCTCTTGGGGTGAGGTCCGGAGCGGTCGTAGGCCGACTTCCTCTCGAAGAATTGGCCTTCCGCCATACTCGACCAGCGAGCTATCTCATCCATGTATGTGCTCTCCATTATTCAAACTTTAAATCTGCTAATTATTGTCATGCCCTTTACTATTCAACGAAGGGACGTTGCCCATAAACCAGCTTACATCACCTTGCTGACAACCAGGGCACCGCTCAACAGGGAAGAGAAGTGTATCAAGCCTTACAACGGTCCTTCTCATTCTTACGGTGTAACCATATCAAGCGATTCTACCCGAATAAAAAGGGCCATAAAGGCCCTGGAAATTGGTGGGCGTTAAGGGATTTGAACCCATGACCTCCTGCTTGTAAGGCAGGCGCTCTCCCGCTGAGCTAAACGCCCTCTGTATCCCTCTGTATCTTATTGCGCGGCCACGAGAATAATAAACCATGCCGCCGCGCCAGAACAACGCGGCCGCCGGACCTCAGCTGCCCCCTTCCCCGGGCAACTGCTCTCCGGTGTCCATGACATTGTTTAGAGTGGTGTTTATCGAGGTGACGATGGTCTTCATCTCTTCGTAGCTGTGTTCCTCGGTATAGAGACGGGTCTGGTCGTATAGGACTTTGGCCATAAGGGCCTTGCGCCGGCCCTCCTCGTCACCCACGGCGGAGCAGGAAGCCGCCAGGGCGGTGAGCATCATGCTGCGGCTCACCAGCTCCGGCTCGTACTTCATTGCCTCCTCGAACGCGTCCTTGGCGTCATCGAAACGCTTTTCCTGCAGGTAGAGGTCCCCGAGGCTGTAGTATAGATCCGCGGACTCCGGGTTGGCCTCTATGCCCTGCAGGGTGAAGGCGATGGCCTCTTCTCTCTTCCCGAGCGCGGCTAAGATGTCGACGGCCACGTAGTAAGCGCTGACATAGTTGGGATCCATGAGGGCTACCAGTTTAAAGTAGGGGACCAGTTCCGCCTCCTGGGTGGAGCTGCCGTAGTAAGCGTGGTGAAGCTTGTCGGTCTTGATGAAGAAGGTGAAGGCGAGGTACTGCCTGGCTCCTCCCAGGAGATCGAACAGGCTGGAGGTGGTGGGGAAGACCGCATTATCATCCCCGCTCGTCCCGGCCGGCGTCCTGTCCACTCCCCACTGCAGCAGAGCAGCCGCAAGCAATAGGACCACGAGCGAGATAAGCAGCGCTTTCTTCACAGGTCCCTCCGTGAAAACAGGTATGTACCCAGGCAGAGAAAGATGGCCGTAAAGGCGACGGCGAGGGCAAAGAGCAGCAGCAGCTCCAGCGGCCCCACCCTGAACACCCTCTCCGAGTGGGCAATGGTCTCGTTGATGTTCAGCCGCTCCAGGTTGGGGAGGACGTAATAGGCGGCTCCCGCCAGCCCCCGCGTAACGGGGTTATTAGCGGCATCGGTCATGGCGCGGTAGAGGTAATCGCCCTTGACGTGGCAGATGACATAGAAGAGCCCCGCTAAGAGCACACAGACCAGGGGACTGTAGAAGACCGAGGCGAGCATGGCCACCGAGGCCAGCACCATGGCCTCGAGCAGGATGGTGAAGAACGCCTTGGCAAGCCCGGGGTTGAAGATGCCGAATTTCGCCAGCACGAAGACGAGCAGGACCAGGAAGGTCAGGGCCAGGGACGCCGCTACCACCAGCACGATGCCTATATATTTGCCCAAATAATACTGCCAGCGGTGAACGGGCCTGGAAAGGGTGTTGTACAGGATACGCTTTTCACGCTCGCGCGGGATGATGGTGGAACCCAGGATGACGGCGACGAGGAAGGCCATGACGCTGGTGAGGCCCAGGGCCGCCTCGCGCAAGAGGTCGACTTGCACCCCCAGCTCCGCGCTGGGCAACAGGGGGATGAGCAGGATGATGATGAAGGTGAATGCCAGGATGGCATAGAAAACCTTGCGGTGCAGCGCGTCCTGTATCACGCTCCAGGCGAAAGCTCCGACGGCCCTCATGACCCGACCTCCCAGCCTTCCCTGCCCACCTTGGCGAGGAAATACTCCTCCAGCGTCATGCGCCGCTGCCTCACCTCGCATATCGCGGCACCGCCCTCAACCAGGGCCCGCAGGGTGGGGTTGAGGCCTTCCTTGCTCGCCACCAGCCGGGTGCGCGAGTCATCCGCCCACGCAGCCGACGGCGGCAGCCCGCCACCATCGGCCGACCAGGGATGCTCGAGTGCGATCTCGAACTCGTCCTGCGGCCTCAGCAGCTCGTCCAGGCTCCCGGAAGCCACGTTGCTGCCCGCATGGATGATGGCCACGCCGTCGCATACCTCCTCGATCTCCGAGAGCTGATGCGAGCTGAGCAGGATGGTGGTCCCGCCGTTCCGGAGGGAGGCGAGCAGGTCGCGCACCTGCATCTTCCCCAGGGGGTCCAGACCGGAGGAGGGTTCGTCGAGGATGAGGAAGTCAGGCTCGGTGAGCAGGGCCTGGGCCAACCCTATCCTCTGCAGCATCCCCTTGGAGAACTTCTCCATGGCCAGGTCTGCCTCATCGTCCATGCCGACGAGGCTGAGCACGTGGGAGGTCTTGGTCCTTATGGCAGGCCCATCCATGTCCGCCAGGCGGCCGTAATAGGACAGCAGCCGGCGCGGGGTGAGATAGAGGTCGAAATAGGGCTGCTCGGGGAGGAAGCCGATGCTGCCGCGCGCTGCCGCGCTCGCTCCTTCCCGTCCAAACAGCCAGATCCTGCCGGATTGCGGCCTGATCAAGCCCATGACGCACTTGAGGGTGGTTGTCTTGCCCGCACCGTTTGGTCCCAGCAATCCGACTATGCTGCCCTTCGGGACCTCCAGGTCGAGGTCCACCAAGGCGCTGCGCGGCGGCTTCCGCCACCCGGCCGGATACTCCTTGCGCAGGTCCTCGATGCGAAGTACCGCTTCCATTTCCTGACCAACCTCCATATCCCTATTTTTCAGGTTCCTCTACCACCAGGGAGATGTCGTCGAACCAGGCTCTGCCCCGGCCCTGCACACCGACCTGCAGCCACACCAAGGTGGTCTCCGGCGGCACATAGACGCTGACCTTGCATAGGGTCCAGTCGCTGTCTCCGGTAACTATATCGCTGAAGGCCCAGCCGAGTAACTCCTGGCCGCTCTCATCCTTTCCCTGGAGTGTGACCCTGAGGAACGCGCCCCCGGTCAGGCCCTCACTACGGATATAACCCCCGACGACCAATTGGTGTTGCAGCGGTAGTTCGTCGAGCTTCATCACCCATCCGGCGTTGTTGACCTCCGCGCCGTTGGTGGCCACCGCCGCGCTGGCCAGCCCGCTGCGGGCCACGTCGAGGTCGCGGTAGACTGCCTCTCCCTGCTCGGCCGCGACCTCCGTCCATCCCCATATCTGTTCGCGCGTACCGACCTCGAATCCGTAATTCGCAATTAAGTTGGTGCCCAGCGAGACCTCGCTGGCGTTGCCCTCATCGCTTCACGTATGTTCCTGTGCCTCGACCTGCCCTTCGCCGCCCTCTTCCGTGCCCTCTTCGACGTGGGAGTGCTCCTCCTCCTCGTGGGCATGGCTGTGTGCCTCATCGGAAGCGAGCCCCACCACCACCTCCTGCCGCACCAGGTACTGCAGGGGCACACTGACCGTAAGGATGGCCAGGAGGGCTGCCGCCAGGGCCAGCAGGCCTTTCTTCGCGCTCAACTCTTCTCTCCTCCGCGCTTTTCCGTCACCGCCCGCCCCACCAGCGGGCAGCTGGCCTTCTCCAGAAAAATAGACGTCTCTATCGCGCCGCATGATCCATGTCAGGTATCACTCTATCTATTAGTACGACCTATGCTCTCCAGGCCCCTGCATCCGCCCGTGAAGAGAGGAGGGTCGTCTGTCGCGCTCACATGCCCTGTTCCTCCCCGGCATCATGCCCACAATTCGATCACCAGGTCGCCGTCGGGCCGTATCTCCCATCTGCGGTTGGCGCTCTCGTTCTCCAACCCCATCTCAAAGAGGGCCTGGGAGATACCGACCATGAAGAGAGGGAGGCAGGGATTCTCGATGTGCACCATGGAGTGTTTTCTCTCCGGCTCCAGTTCTCTTATATACCCCAGGCCACGCAGGCCCGCCTTGTCCCTGAAACCGGGCTGCCCGATAAGGGCATCATCGCGTCCCAGCATGCGACGGACAAATCGCCGCTGCGCATCGATGACCGCATCGGCGAGGTCGCCGCCCATTTCCTTCCCTATATCTTTGAGTATCGCCTCGATGCTTTCGGGGGAAAAGGCCGCCATGCGGCGCCCGGTGCCGGGATCGTAGATCGTGCCTTCCTCCAGGTCCTTGAATATCTCGTCGAGGAAGTCGGACTCGCTGAAGACGAAGCGGTGGTCAGGGTCCCTGGCCTGGGTGATCACGCCGTTACCGCGCCAGACGAGACCCCGGCTGAACCCCAACAGGACCCCGCACTGTCTGCATTTCTTGATCTTGCTCATCCCGTCCCCCTCGGAGCCGGCCGCCGCAAGGAGACTTTGGCGTTCTGCGTATCCGTCCTTTTCTCACCATATAACATGAAGTATTCTCGATATCGGTCTCCCATTATTTCCTCTTAACCAGAGCGAGCAAGGATTCGCCATACCGCCGGGAAGGCCACGGAAGCCCCTGGACTTAGGGACCTCAACGCCCGTTCGACGCGAGGAAGCGGGAGTAATGGGCGAGCTTTCCCGCCACCCGCACCGCCCTCTCGGGGGTAGTGGCGGTGAAGACGCCGGAGTTGCGCATGCGGAACGAGGCCGACCTCTCGCCCTCGTTGACGGCTACGGCGATGATTGGCTTTCCCTCCTGCTTCATCAGGCGCTTGATGCGGTGTACCAGCGCGGTGTCCGTCCACTTCAACGCCTCGGTGGGGTTGATCCCTCCAGAACCCTCCGGGTTGTGTTCTCCCCCACGCCGCTTCAGCGAGTCGAGGAAACCCTTCCACAGGGAGAGCTGAAAGAACGGCAGCATGGTCAGGCGGTGGCGCACCATGTTGAGGAAGGGCCGGATGGCCGTCTTGACCAGGTTCTCAACCCAGAAGTCCCTTCCCAGCAGGGTACCCATGGTGATGAGCATGTCCACCTCGTCGCAGGTTGCCAGGGCATCGATGACGCGGTAGTGGTTGCCCCTCTGCACGTTGCCCACGATGTCAACGGGGTTGCGGTGGCTCCAGAACGAGGGCAGGAACCCGTCCAGCTCGTCGATGACGTCCTGGGGAAGCTCCGCCAGCTCCAATCCCTCGCGGTCGAAGGAGTCGGCGGCCGCCACGCCCCAGCCGCCCCCCAGGGTCATGATGCCCACCCGGTCACCCTTGGGCACGGGCAGGGTCGAGAAGGCCGCCGCCAGGTCCACCAGCTCCTCGGTGGTCTCGGCCTCGATGATCCCGGCCTGGCCCATGGCCGCCCGGAAGAGCTCGAAGGGCCCGGCAAGGGAGCCGGAGTGGGAGAGCACCGCCCGCTCGCCCTGCCGGCCCTTTCCCGCCTTGAGGGCGATGACCGGCTTGTGGGGGGTGATGCGGCGGGCCGTCTCAAGGAAGCGCCGGCCGTCCTTGATGCCCTCGATGTAGAGGATGATGGTGTCGGTCTCCGGGTCGTTGCCCAGGTACTCGAGCCAGTCGGCGATGCCGGTGTTGGCGGAGTTGCCGCTGCCCACGAAACGGCTGAAGCCCACGCCCTTGCGGTAGCCCCAGGTCATGAGCTGCACGCCCAGGTTGCCGCTCTGAGAGACGAAACCCACTCCTCCTTTGAGGGGGAATACGGGCGCCCCGAGGCAGCAGAGGTTGCTGGTCTTGCTGTAGATGCCCATGGTATTGGGGCCGACGACGGTGATGCCGGCCTGGTTGGCCACCTCGGCCAGATGGCGCTCCATGCGCACGCCCTCCTCCCCCACCTCGCCAAAGTTGGAGGAGACGACCACGGCGTTGCGCACGCCGATCTCTGCCGCCTCCACGAGGACGTCCGCGACCCCGCGGGCGGGGATGGCCACCACCAGCAGGTCCACCTCCGCGCCGATGTCACTGAGAGAAGGATAGGCGGGAAAGCCCAGCACGCGCTCCTCTCGGGGGTTGACCATATATATCTGGCCCCGGTAGCCGCCGCCGATCATGTTCATGGGCATGTTGAAGCCCCACTTGCCGAGCATATTGGAAGCGCCGACCACGGCCACGGATCTCGGGTTGAACAGCCTGTTGAGATCGCGTGGGAAACTGCCCTGCATGCCACGTCCTTTCTCCATGGGGTCAGGTCCCTAAGTTTCGCCTTCGCTAAACGTAGGACAATACTATACTGAATGATTTTTTTTCTTCAAGGGCGGCTTCGCTGCTCAGCTCCGTTACCCCCTCCAATTGCCGCCTCCCCGCTGGTCGTATATAATTAATATAATTAAATATTAAGATTATTAATAATCAAGTATGGACGCCTGGAGCGCCGTCATGAACAGGGGAACCGTTGAGCCAGCCGGCATAGAGGAGAACATCCTCGCGGCCTCCCGGATCATGGTAAACATCCTCGCGGAGTCCCTGCTCGTGGCTGAAGTCGACCATATAACCGTGCCGCAATTCCGGATCCTGGATATGGTACAGAACCTCACCGATAAGCCGTCGGAGATAGCGCGCATGCTCGCCGTCTCGCCTCCCGCCATCTCCTCCATGCTGGAGCGGCTCGAGGAGAGGGGGCTCATAAAGCGGTCGGCTTCCGCCATCGACCGGCGCAGGATAGAGCTGGAGCTCACCGGGGAGGGGTCGTCCCTGGTCACCAGGGTCAATGCCCACCGGAAGAGGATCCTCAGCAGGGTGCTGCGCGGCATGGACGAACATGCCAGGCAAGGACTCGAGGGCTCCCTGTTGGACTTCAACCGCAGTTACTATGCCCTGAAGGGGGGAGCCCGCTAACCACCCATGCTCAAAGAGATCATCCCCGACAGCCCCCACTTCATCTTCATGATGGTCGGCATGGCCCTGCTCGCCGGCTGGGGAGCCGGCATGCTCTGCCGCCGCATCAAGGTACCCATGGTCGTAGGCTATATCATCGTGGGGATCCTGTTGGGAAAATCATTCCTCGGCGTCTTCAGCGACGACAACCTGGACAGCCTGGTCATCTTCACCTACATCGGCCTGGCCTGCATCGGCTTCGATATCGGCGGAGAGCTGGTCATCCGCAAACTGCGCCATTTGGGCAAGGCGATAATGTGGATCTCGGTCCTGGAGTCCCTGGTGGCCGCGGTCCTGGTCACCGTCGCCATCTACCTCTACACGCGCAAGCTTTACGTAGCCCTCGTCTTCGGGGCCCTCGCATCCGCCACCGCGCCCGCGGCCACCGTCGACGTGCTCAGGGAATACCAGGCTTCCGGGCCCTTGACCTCCACCGTCTTCGCGGTGGTGGGCATAGACGACGCCATCGCCGTGATCATCTACGCCTTCGCCATCTTCTTCTCCAAGATGCTTCTGACCAGCAGTGAAGTGCACGTGGCGGAGGCGGTGCTCAGGCCCTCGCTGGAGATCGCCGGGTCGCTGGGGCTGGGATGCGCTGCCGGTCTGGTCTTCCTCGCACTGATCAGGAACTACACCGCGAGGCGCGGCCTGCTGGTGCTGACCTGGGGGATGATAGTGCTCACCACCGGGTTGGCGAACCTGCTGCATTTCTCCCTCATCCTGGCCAACATGGCCCTGGGGATGACCATCGTCAATCTCACCAGGTGGAAAAGGGACGACGTCTTCGAAGTGATGCGAAGCACCACCCCTCCCCTGTTCGTCATCTTCTTCGTGGTGGTGGGAGCGCAACTGGACGCGGGCAAACTGCTCAGCCTGGGATGGATCGG
The DNA here is from genome assembly GCA_040757835.1 of Actinomycetota bacterium. Classification (NCBI taxonomy): domain Bacteria; kingdom Bacillati; phylum Actinomycetota; species Actinomycetota bacterium. The sequence continues at coordinate 100,047 of JBFLWJ010000010.1, read as the reverse complement.
GCTCCTCTATATCTCGTTCAGGACCCTGGGGAAACAGGCCGGGGCTTCGCTGGGCGGTGTTATCTCCAGGGCACCCGCCAACGTCAAGAGATATCTCGGCCTCTGCCTCTTCTCGCAGGCGGGGGTGGCCATTGGCCTCTCTATACAGACCATGATCGAGTTCGGGGGAGGCAAGTTCGGGGACGCGGGCGTCGAGCTGGGGGTAATGGCCGTGAGCGTCATCGCGGCCACCACGCTCTTTTTCCAGCTGATCGGGCCGCCGTTCACCAGATATGCCATAATCAAGGCCGGGGAAGCCAGGACCTGAGGAGGCAGCCGTGGAAAAAGACATCTACCTTTACCTGGAGGGCAAAGTCGCGGACGTTATGAGCCGCAACCCCGTCACCGTAAACAAGCGAGAGAGCCTGGAACATCTCATCGATATGTTCAAAGCCCATAACTTCCACGGCTACCCGGTGACCGACGACGACGGGCATCTTGTCGGCATCGTGCGCGACACGGACATCCTCTCCATCTTCGCGCGCAGGGATCCTGGCTCCGTCTCCCTCCGCGTTGTCGAGGATGTAATGCAGAGGCCCCCCCTGGTCATAGACCAGGGGGAGACGGTACAGAAGGCGATCATGAAGATGTTCAAGGACCAGACCAGGTTCCTGGCCGCTACGGGCGAGGGCGGCAGGGTCGAGGGGGTCGTGACCAGGACGGACCTGATAAGGGGCATCCACGTACGCCGCTTGGACTGATATAATCTACCTGCTAGGGGAGGCTGCGTCGAACGGCAGGGCCACGGTCGTGAAGACCGCCTGCGAATGGGGAGGTCCGCGTTGGAGGAATTGCGGCTAAGGGAGTTCCTTAATAACCTCGGGGAGGGGCTGCGCGCGGAAGCCCGGGAGTTGTTCAAGGCGGAGACCTACGACCGCGAGCAGTATATCTTCATCGATCAGGACGAGGCCACCCACCTCTACCTCGTCGAGGGGGGAACGGTGGAGGCTAACATCGTCCACGGCGACGGCAAGCTGTATATCCTCGGCTTCCTGTATGCCGGCGACGTCTTCGGCGAGGGTGCCCTCTACGAGGAAGGCGTCTACTCCTATTCCGCCGTCGCCCGCGAGCCGGCGCGGGTGTGGAGGGTGAGCTGGGACGACCTGCAGTGGCTCGCGGAGAGGGACTCCCTCTTTGCCCTGTACCTGGTGCGCCTGGTGGTGCACAAACTCGACCAGGCCTACTACAAGGACCGCTGCATAGCCGGGGAGAAGGTGGAGAAGCGCATCGCATGCGTGCTCATAAAGATGGCGGGCGAGATCGGCATCAGCGACAAGTGTGGCCTGGTCATAGATACCCCACTTACCAACCGGGACATCGCCGGACTGGTGGGCTCCACGGAGGAGACGGTGTCGCGTATCATGAGCCGCCTCAAGAAGGAAGGGGTAATTACTACCGACGGGAAATACCTGGTGATAAAGGACAAGCAAGCCCTTATGGCATATTTCGACGGCATATAGGTCGGACATCGCCAGCGTATAAACCCTGCTAGAATCGGTGTTTTCCCTGCGAGCGGCCTTGATTTGAATCATGGCACGGGCGCCACGAAGCAGGTATGTTGTGAGCGTAAGAACGCAAGGGTCTTTCGAGAGGAGGTAGGGATGGCGAAGAAAGAGAGCAAGGAAAAAGGAGGACTCTGCTGCCCTCACTGCGCAGATTCAAAATATCCATGTGTGACCATGGAGAAGCAGATGCGTAAGACCGAGGAGGCGGACGCCGAAGGCAAGGGGAGCGGAAAGGCGTAGGGGCCGGCGCGTAAGCCAAACGGCACCAAGAGATAGTCGCAAGCGGGGCGGAGTATCCGCCCTCTTTCTTTGGCCGGCATCCCGACAGGCGGAACGTTATCCGAGGTACTGGGAGGGACCGGGAAGGAACGGTGGTACGCGATGGAGGAAGAACGGGAGGAACGCAAGGAGAATATGGAACAGGGGGGAGATTTGCGCTTCAGCCCGCGGCCCAATCTCGCCCACGAGATCGCCTGGCTCCCCTGGAGCCCTGAAGCCTTCAGCCGCGCCGCAACGGAGGGGAAGCCCGTGCTGCTCTCCATCTCCGCCGTGTGGTGCCACTGGTGTCATGTCATGGATGAGACCTCCTATTCGGACCGGGGGGTGATCGACCTCATCAACAAGCGTTACGTGCCCGTGCGCGTGGACAGCGACCGCAATCCCGACATCAACCGCCGCTACAACCAGGGAGGATGGCCGACCACCGCTTTCCTGGACGCCCGGGGCACGCTCCTCGCGGGCGCCACATACATCCCCCCCGAGACCATGCGCGCGGCCCTGGAGAGGATATCGGACCTCTACTCGAGCCAGGATATCGACATCGAAGCCCAGGCGCCCGGCTGGCTTTCGGACCTACGAGGAAAGGAGCTGGACCTCGGCGTGGTAGAGGAGATCGGAGCGCAGGTCCTGCGCGGGTGGGACCGCGCTTATGGGGGCCTGGGAAGGGAACCCAAGTTCCCGCAGACGGAAGCCCTGTCCCTTGCCCTGGAGCTCTACGCCGACGAGAAGGACGGTGAGTACCTGGTCTTCGCGCGCACTACCCTGGAGGCGATGATCCGGGGAAACCTGTTGGACAAGGTGGAAGGCGGTTTCTTCCGCTATTCCACCACCCGGGACTGGTCCGTCCCCCATTACGAGAAGATGCTCTCGGACAATGCCGCCCTCATCGGCGTATTGCTCAAGCTCTACGGCCTGAGCGGAGCGGAGATATTCCGACGCACGGCCGCCGAGACCGCGGACTACGTCTACAACACCCTAAGCGACGGTGACTCCCGTTTCTATGGCAGCCAGGATGCCGACGAACATTACTACCTCCTGGGCGCGGCTGAGAGAAAGGCGCTCGTGCCTCCCCCCGTCGATACGACCGTTTATACGGACCAGGCGGCGCGGGCAGCGGTGAGCATGCTCGTGGAGGGGACCGCCCTGGGGCGGCAGGAGCATGTCACGATGGCCCTCGCGGCCCTGGACTTTCTTTGGTCGGAGCTGTACGTCCCGGGAGAGGGCATGGCCCACTTCCACGACGGCGGCAGGCACAGGCCCGGGCTCCTCGATGACGGCGTGGAGGCGGCGGCGGCTTTCGCCACGGCCTTCGCCTACAGTGGTGAGAAATACCATCTCACGCGGGCGGAGACCCTCCTCGGCCTCCTGGTCGCAAGCCACTGGGACGAGGAGAGGTCGCTCTTCCTGGACACCTCGCCGGTACACGTTCTTTCCGGCCTGCGACCGGAGCCGGCGGAGCTTGGCAGCCAGTCCCGCGCCGCCGAGGCCATGCTCCTCTATGCCGCCTTGAGCGGAGACGAGGGATGGCGGGAGCGCGCCGCGGCGGCGCTGTCCACGGCGGCGAGCATGGCGCCCGCCTACGGTTTCATGGCCGCGGGTTTCGCCGCGGCGGTCAACCTCTACCTGCGCGGACCGCTGCTGGTAAGGGTCAGCGGGAACACGGGGGGGAGCACCGGCGCTTTGATGAGGGTGGCCGCGCTTTCGCCCCAGACGAAAACCCTGCCCATGATTTCGACGGAAGTGGGAAAAATAGTAGAGGAAGCCCGTGCGGAAGTATGTACTCCGGAGTCATGCAGGCTGCTGACCGCGCGGCCCGAGGAGCTCGCATCGGACCTGGGCGTTCACGTGGATGTCTTGAAGGGGGTGTAGAGGGATGAAGGAAGTTTACCTGGACAACTACGCGGCGACCCCCCTGGCACCTGAGGTCAGGGAGGCCATGCTGCCTTTCCTGGGAGAGAGCTACGGCAATGCGTCCTCGCTACACAGCCGGGGCGACACGGCGCGTGAGGCCGTGGAGGAAGCACGGGAGAAGGTCGCCGCGCTTATAGCGGCCAGCCCGGAGGAGATCATCTTCACCTCCAACGGCACCGAGGCCAATAACCTTGCCATCAAGGGCATGGTGGCCGGCTCGCGGCGCAAGGGAAAGCATATCGTGCTCTCCGCCATCGAGCACTTTTCCGTGATGAACGCCGCGAACACCCTGGAGAAACAGGGTTACCAGCTGACCCTGGTGCCCGTCGACGAGTACGGCGTCATCGACACCGCCGAGCTGGCAGCGGCCATCGATGACGACACGGTGCTGGTATCGGTGATGGCCGCCAACGGTGAGGTGGGCACGGTACAACCCATCGAGGAGGCCGCGCGTATCGCGGCCGAAAAGGAGGTGCCCTTTCACACCGACGCGGTGGCGGCGGCGGGATCGGTCCCCCTGGACGTGGGCAAGCTCGGTATCTCGGCGCTTTCCCTCTCATCCGACCTCATCTACGGTCCCCAGGGCGTCGGGGCCCTGTGGCTCAGGCGGGGTACGCGGCTGATCCCCATGCTCGACGGTGGAGTGCAGGAGGGCGGACGGCGTGGAGGCACGGAGAACGTGGCCGGGATCGTGGGCATGGGAAAGGCGGCGGAGATAGCCGCTGCCGGCATGGCCGCCAGGAGCGCGCAACTCGCGCAGTTGCGGGACGCGATGATCGCCGGCCTGCCGCAGAGGATAGAACACCTCTACCTCACCGGGCATCCCACCCAGCGGCTGCCCTGGAACGCGAGTTTCGCGGTGGAGTTCATCGAGGGCGAAGGGATGCTGCTCTTCCTAGACCAGCAAGGGGTTGCGGTATCCAGCGGTTCGGCCTGCACCTCGCGGGCGCTGAAGGGCTCGCACGTCCTCTCCGCGTGCGGCATACCGGCGGAGAGGGCCCAGGGATCGATTCTCTTCAGTTTCGGCCTCCAGAACACCATGGAGGACGTTGACCATGTGCTGGAAGTATTCCCTCCCATCGTGGATAGATTGAGGCAGATGTCGCCTCTGTACGCGAAGTACTTGAAGGAAAGGGGGTAAGGACAATGGCGCAGTACAGCGATACCGTGATGGAGCATTTCACCAACCCGCGCAACGTGGGAGAGATCGAGGACGCCGACGGCGTGGGTGAGGTCGGGAACCCCGTCTGTGGGGACATGATGACTTTTTACGTCAAGGTAGACGACGAGGGCAGGGTGGAGGATGTCAAATACAAGACCTTCGGCTGCGGAGCGGCCATCGCCGTCTCCAGCATGGTCAGCGAGATGGCCAAGGGCAAGACCGTGGAAGAAGCCCTGAAGATCTCCCGCGACGATGTGGCCGAGGAGCTAGGCGGGCTGCCCAAGCAGAAGATGCACTGTTCGAACCTCGGGGCGGACGCCCTGCACCTGGCCCTGGAGGATTACCTTAACAAGAAAGGAAAGAGTTGAGATGGAAGAGAGAGCGACCGACGAGGTGAGGACCTGCAAGTGCCCCTATTGCGACGCGGAAGTCGAATGCCTTGAAGGGCTTGCCGCTGTCTGCGGGCCCTGCAGCATCACCATCGTCACCTGTGAGAAATGCGGCGGAAAGATGCGGGAGGGCGCGGAAGAGTGCCCCGAGTGTGGAGAGAAGGCGTGAGCTTACCGCTGCTCGGATAAGGCCTTATACCGCCTCGCCGCGCGGGCCAGGAGGAGAGGCAGTGGTCTGAGGCGGCGTGGCCGAGGCGGGTAACGATCGCGTCCCGGAACGGAAAGGAGGTGCGACCATGGGCGAAGAGACCGAAACGGCGACCATCGTGGTGTTCAGCGGGGAGCTGGACCGCGCTCTCGCGGCTTTTAATATCGCAACCACGGCGGCCTCCATGGGCATGGAGGTAACGCTGTTCTTCACCTTCTGGGGCCTGAACGTGGTCACCAGGGAGAAGACGGGATCGGCGGACAGGAAAACCCTGCAGAAGATGATGGGTATGATGAACAAGGGTGGGGCCAGGCGCCTCAAGCTATCGCGTATGAACATGTTCGGCGGGGGCAAGGCGGCCATGAAAATGCTGATGAAAGAGTACCATATGCCTTCCCTGGAGGAGATGATCCCCATGGCCAAGGAACTGGGAGTGCGGTTTCTGGCCTGCACCACATCCATGGCGCTGATGGGGCTGGAGGAGAGCGACTTCATCCCCGAGGTGGACGATTTCGTGGGCGCCGCGACCTATGTGGAGAACGCCTCGAGATCGAAGATAAACCTGTTCATCTAGGGCGGGTGAGTGGAAGCGAGGAGGTGAGGACATGAAGGCTGACAGGACCCTGGACTGCGTGGGCCTTTACTGTCCCATGCCCATTGTGAAGACCGCACAGGAGATAAAGGAACTCGCGGCGGGCGAGGTCCTGGAGGTTATCGCCGACGACAAGGGCATCAAGAGCGACATGCCCGCCTGGTGCGCCAAGACCGGAAATACCTGCCTGGGCATTGAGGAAGAAGGCGGCGAGTTCCACGTTTTCGTGAAGAAGCAGGGCTGAGGGTACACGGGAAAGGGGTAGATATGGGAGAGAAGACCCGGCAGAACCTTTATACCGCCTACACCGGCGAGTCGAAGGCGGTGGTCAGGCTCAAGGCTTTCGCGGCCAAGGCGGAAGAGGAGGAGTACGAGGCGGTGGCCAGGCTCTTCCGGGCGGTGGCGGAATCGGAGAGCGTGCATGCGTACAACAACCTGCGCCTGTTGCGAGAGATAAAGGATACCGAGACCAACCTGGAGGAAGCCCTGGCGAGCGAACAGAAGGTCGCGGAGGTGGGCTACGACGCTTTCATAGCCGACGCACAGGCCGAGGAGGATAACGCCGCCGCGACCATGTTCTCCTTCGCCCGCGATGTCGAGGAAAGACATGCCAAGCTCTACGAGGGCGCCCTGCAGCACATGGTGGCGGACACGGTGCCTGACTACTACGTCTGCAGCGTATGCGGATACGTGGCCGACGGCATCATCCCGGAGAAGTGTCCCATCTGCGGAGCCCCCGAGGACAAGTTCTTCGAAGTAGCCTAGCCGAAGCGGGCACAAAAAAGGGGCTCCCGGGCAGGAGCCCCTTGTTGCGGCAGGTTCAGTCCTTTAGACGTCGCATTTATCGAGGGATTCCTTGACCTCGGCCAGGACCTTCTTCCTCTTCTCCAGGTCGGCCAGCTTGGCCTCCACGTCCTCCATCTCGGGATCGAAAACGCAGGCACCGAAACTGCAGTCCACTCCCGCGATCTCCTGCAGCTTGCTCGCAACGACCCTGAGTTCTTCCTCGTAAGCCTCTATCTCCTGATTCAACAACTCCTCTTTCTCATTGGCCATCGATGCTACCTCCTTTGTACATCCTCCCATCGTCCTATCCATTATACCCAAAGAAAAGGATTTTTCCAGGCGACTCGCGCCATGGTCGCGACCCTCTCGCCGGTGACAACGGGCAACGCCGGTGTGCCGCTCACGCGGAGCCTTTCGTGTCTACCAGGCCTGGAAATTGAAGTAGAGGGAACGTTCCGCCACGATGCCCGTATCGGAGTTGACCTCGATGGATATCTCGTCGCTCTGCCCCGCCTCGATGCCGACATCGATGGTCACTCTCCCCTCCGCCGGCAGCATGTATTCGCGGCTCACGGTCTCGCCGTCACCGCGCAGGAACTCGACCGTGGCCAGCTGCGGTGAGTCCTGCGGGTTGAAGAGGGCGAGGTATTCCGTGAAACCGGGGCTGGTGCAACCCTCCGGGAACAGCCAGCGGTCGCTTGCCTGGGTCACTCCCGGGCTGCAGAACCCGCCCGCGATATTGCGCGAACGGAAATAGATGGAGCGCTCGGCGGTGATGGGCAGCAGGCTGGAGATGCTCGTGGAATAATCGGTCTCCGGGGGGAGGTAAGCGTCCAGGTAGAGGGTCTTCCTCTCCCCCGCCGCAAGGTCCAGACACTCCTTCACCAGCGACCCGTCCGAGGCGAACATGCGAACTTCCAGCCAGGTGTCGTACGCACAGGGGTTGAAGACGGACAGGTAGCCGTCGAAGAAGTCCCGCGTGTTGCCCTCGGCGAAATACCAGCGGCCGCTGGGGCGTACGGCGCCGGAGGCGCAGTGGGAACCGGTGAGGATATCGTTGTACACGAAGTATTCGGACCTCTCCGCCACCACCGGGGTGCTGGAGCGCAGCACCATGGAGTAGTCTCCCTCCTCCACCAGATCGTTGACCTTGACGGTCAACCGTGACAGGGGGGCGACTTCGAAGGTGGCCTCCGTGGGATCGGCCCCCATGCCGTGCAGCTCGACCACGATGCGGGCCTCGACGATGGCGGAGGGGTTGAAGACGGCGAGGTATTCGTCGAAACCTGGCCTCACCGTGCCCTCGGAAAAGAAGAACCGGTTCGACGCCGCGCTGGCGCCGCGCGCCAGGGAACCCCCGCTGTTGCCTCCGCCACGGTTGAAATACAGGGTCCTCTCGGCGGCCACCGGCACCGATGACTCGAGGACAACCGATACGTCGTCCTCCCATGGGACTTCCGCGTTTACCGCTATGGACAACCTCTCGCGAGGCGGCACGGTGTACTCCCTCTCCAGCTCCCCGGACGGCGAGTAGTAGCGCGCCTCGACCAGGGCCGGCTTGCTGCCGGGGTTGAGCAGCAGCAGCCATTCATCGAACCCGGGGAGGGTGGTGCCCTCCGCGAAGTAATGGAGCTGTGCCGTCTCCGCGACGCCCGGACCGGAATCTCCTCCACGCACCAGTTGCTTCCATCCGTACAGCTCGCTAAGGGTGACGAAACCGAACCCGCGCCGCTGCAGGCCCTGTACCACCCCCATGACCAGCTCCAGGGTATTACGGCCTCCGAAATGGAACAGGATGATGTCCCCATCCCCGGCGCGGTTCACCATGTTGTTCACGCGGTCCTGGACCGGGACATTCGTGTTCAACGCATCCGCGCTGTCGAAGTCCCACATCACCGGGGCGTATCCCGCGGCGGCCGCGACGCCGGTGACCCTGGCGTCGATAAAGCCTCCGGGAGGGCGGAAGACGGGCAGGTACTGTCCGGTCGCCGCTCCGATGACCGCCTGGCAGGTGTTCAGTTCCGCCACGATCTGCTGGTCGGGTACCTTGGTCAGCCAGGGGTGGTTCTGGGTATGGTTACAGACGTCCCAGCCAAGCGAATCCAGTTCCGCCAGCAGGGCGGGGTTCCTCTGGGCCCAGGACCCGATGACGAAGGCGGAAGCGGTGATGCCCTGGGAGTTGAGGTAATCGACGATGCGGTGGTCGAAGCCGTAGCCGTCATCGAAGGTGAGCACGACCCGCGGCGGAGATCCGGCCCGTGCCGCACCCCCCGGGCCCTGGAGAGGAGCGAAGAAGACCATGGCGGCAACGCCGATAACGAATGCCGTGGTCCTCACGGACGAGCGGCCCCTCCTCGACAACGGTCCCTCCCTCTTCAATCGGCCAGTGCCGCCACTACGTCGCCGATGGCCTTGCGCGCCACGCGCGGATTCGAACCCCCCGAGAGCACGTAACAGACACGGCTCGGGAACAAAGCCTTCACCCTGTTCGCGAACACGGAGAAAACGCCGTCGCTGAGCTCGAAAGCGCCGTAGTCATCGCGGTGGCTGTCGTGGCCGAAGATAATGAACAGAAGGTCGTGCTCGAACTCGCTCGCCGCCTGTAATGCCTTGTCGACCCCCGCCAGGAAGCGGTCGTCGTTTGCCTGGTGCGAAAGGGCGATGTCCAGGTTGTTCAGGCCTTCCTCGCTGCCCATGGTGTATCCGGAATGGAAATTCACGTGCAGCACACCGGCATCCTGCCCCAGGATGTCCCGGGTACCGTCGCCGAAGTGCGGGTCGATATCTATGATGGCGAAACGGTCCGCCAGGGCGGCGTCGCGCAGGCTGAGCACGGCCATGGCCACGTCGTTGAGAAAGCAGAACCCCCAGAAACCGTCCTCGCTGGCATGGTGGCCGGCGGCCCCAACGAAACAGAACGCGCTATCCGCCCTCCCGGAAGCGACCTCGCCGGCGCCACGGATCACCGCTCCCGCCGAGAGCAGGGCGATCTCGTAGTAACCGCTGTTCACCACGGCGCGCAGGTGGGCAGGGCTGTGCACGCGGGCCGCGGTTTCCGCGTCCGCCGCATCCGCCTCGAACAGCCTGACCCCTTCCCGCTCGAGCAGGCCGCGCTCCCGCAGTTCCTCATAGGCTGGCGCGATGCGGTCCCGCAACGCGGGGTAGCCGCGCGCGGCGAAGTCCGGATGATAGACCAGGGCAAGCCTGCAATTCTTTTCATCCATCTTTATTTCGCCTCTTTCGGGTCATCTTGCTCCTTCCCACCGGCCGCCACCCGGCCCGTCCGCTTCTCCGGTCTGCCGGACCTCGCCGCTGCTCACTCACCTATTCGGCCTGTTAATATCCAGTATTAATGATAAACCAAACGCGGCGAAGGCAATATGATGGCATGCGCATGCTATAATCACCCTTATTCAGGATCCTGACAGGAGGTGTGGATATGCCTATCTTCGTCATGCTTACCAAGCTCACCGATAACGGGGCGAGCACCATCAACCGCGATGCCGGCCGCATCAAGGAAGTGAACAAGGACGTCGAGGACCTGGGGGCCAGGGTCCTCGCCCAGTACGCGCTCATCGGCGAGGACGATTTCCTCAACATCCTGGAGGCTCCGGACACCGAGACCATCATGCGCATCTCTTTAAAGCTGGCCTCGCGCGGCACCCTCAAGATCAAGACCATTGCCGCCGTACCCGTGGATGATTTTATCAAGTCCATGAAGTAGGTTGGATGCCCTGGCCTACCTGGGCTCGGGCTCAGTCTATGAATCGGCCCGAGCCTCCAGGTAACGGTCTTCGCTGACGCTTGATCGGCCCGGCGACGAGGCTGGTCGTCGTCGCAAGCTCCTCCGAGCACCTCGCTCGCCGGACCGGTGGCAGCGCAGATAAGCGGCTCAGACCGACCTGCGGATCTCGGGCTGGGGGTTGCGCAGGCGGGGACCGCCCGAGCCCGGCATCGTCCAGGGCAGTGGGATCCGGATAGACGATACCCGAACGGGTTCTATTCCCTTAGCCGCCCTCCCGAGCTCCACATACGGTCACGCTTCCTCTCGTTTATTGGGGCTTGGCGCGGGGAAGAAAGATACTGTCGGCCTTTTAAGAGAATGCTGAACACAAAGAGAGAAAGAAGGGGTTGAAATGGCAATCTATGTGCTCTTGAGCCGCCTGACGGACGAAGGATGCGCCACACTGACCAAGAATCCAGACCGCATCAAGGAAGTCAACAAGGACGTTGAGGCCATGGGGGGCAAGGTGCTTTCCCAGTACGTGGTAATGGGGCAATACGATTTCATCAACATCGTCGAAGCGCCCAGTAACGAGGTCATCGGCAAGATCTCCGTGCAGCTGTCGTCGCGCGGCACCGTGCGCATCATGACCCTGCCGGCCATTGAGGTGGATACCTTCATAGAGAGCCTGAAGTAGGAAACGACCCGCCACCACGGTTCAGCGCGGGCGCGGCACCGGGCATGCCTCCAGGGGGCATCTCCTGCACGCCAGGCTGTACATGGCGGCGAGAAATACCGCCCATGAAACGATGTATGCGACCAGCCGCTTCCTGGATGAACGGTTGATCTCCGGGATTGGGTACAGGAACAACGCCGGCAGCAGGGCGAGATCCCAGTAAAAACCCCGCGTTGTCATGGGCTTATCGCTGTGGGGGAACACCAGCGGGGTTATCTTCCCGAAGAGCGTGGAGCAGTATTCACCATAATATGGGCAACGCGCGCAGATGTCCTTGCGGGATATCGTGGCCAGGGCGGCCCATAGGATCCCATAACCCGGGAGCTTACGCGGGTTCTTCTCGAGCAGTGATCTCAGCCCAAGCGTCAGTGCTGGCAGGGTGGAACCCGTCGTGACAAAGGAAACGTATGTCGGCCAGGGATTAGCCGCCGGCTCACCGGTCCCGCCCCGCTCAGTCTCCATTCGCCCCCCCTTCCGCTACCGGGTTCTCAGTCCACGAAGCGATACTTGATCAGCGTCCATAAGGCGGGGAGGCCGTCTCTCCACGTGATCTTCTTCCCCTCCTCCATCTCCCTGCCGGCATAGGAGATGGGTACCTCGTAGATCCTTATCCTCTTCTTGAGGATCTTGGCGGTTATCTCCGGCTCTATGTCGAAGTGGTTCGACTTGAGCTCGATACCCTCCATGGCCTCCCGCGTGACCAGCTTATAGCAGGTCTCCATATCCGAAAGGGTGGTGTTGAAGAGGACGTTGGTCACCAGCGCGAGAAAGCGGTTGCCGACGAAATGCCAGAAGAGCATGTTCTTGCGCGGGCCGGTGAAGCGGGAACCGTAGACCACCTGCGCCTTGCCCTTTAGGATCGGGTCCAGCAGCTTCGGGTAGTCATCCGGGTCGTACTCCAGGTCCGCGTCCTGGATAAGGATGAGGTCGCCGCTGGCGGCGGCGAAGCCGGTGCGCACCGCGGCGCCCTTGCCGCGGTTCTCGGGGTGGTAAATGACACGTGTGCCCGAATCCTCCTCCATGGCCAGGATGTCCCGCGTACCGTCGCTGGAGCCGTCGTCGACTATGACGATCTCCCTCTCGAGGTCGCCCAGGTCCACCTGGCGCACCCGGCGCAATATCTCTTTTATGGTGTTACGTTCGTTGAACACCGGCATCACGATCGACAGCTTCATCTTTCAATTCCTCCAGACAAGACACTCCGCGGGACTATATGTCCCCGTACTTCTCCAAATAGTAGCGGCGAAAATCACCGCTCTTGATGGGTTCCCACCAGGCGGTGTTGTCACGATACCACTGCACCGTCTCCCGCAGCCCGGACTCGAAGTCCTGCAGCGGTTCCCAGCCCAGCTCTCTCAGTTTGGCGGTCTCTATGGAGTACCTGAGATCGTGGCCGAGCCGGTCGGGGACGCGTTCGATGGCATCTTCCCCCGCACCCAGGATATCAAGGATGGCATGGGTCAGCTCCAGGTTGGTCTTCTCCTGGCCGGCGCCGATATTGTAGGCTTCGCCCGAAAGACCGGAGCGCAGCACCAGGTCGATGGCCCGGCAGTTGTCCCTCACATAGAGCCAGTCCCTCACGTTGCTGCCCTCCCCGTACAGCGGGACCTTCCTCCCCTCCAGGAGGTTGGTGACGAAGAGCGGTATGACCTTCTCCGGGTATTGGTAAGGTCCGTAGTTGTTCGAGCTCCTGGCGATGACGGCATCGATACCGTAAGTGCGCACGTACGAGCGCACCAGCAGGTCCGCCCCGGCTTTGGAGGCGGCGTACGGGCTGTTGGGGCGCAGCGGGCTCTCTTCCGTGAAGGAACCCTCGGCGATACTTCCATAGACCTCGTCGGTGCTGATCTGCATAAAACGTATGCCCAGGGACCGTGCCTGCTCGAGCAGTCGAAAGGTGCCGAGAACATCGGTCCTGACGAAGTCCTCCGGCGAGGAGATGGAGCGGTCGACATGGGTCTCGGCCGCGAAGTTGACCACCGCGTCGGGGCCCCATGCGAATGCCTTCTCCACGTCCTCCGGCTCGCAGATATCGCCCCTATGGAAGAAGTAGCGCGCGCTCTCCTCCACCTCGGCAAGGTTCGTGGGGTTGCCGGCGTAGGTCAGCTTGTCCAGGTTGAGGACCTCGTCCCTGGGGTGTTCCGCCAGGACGTGGCGGATGAAGTTGCTGCCTATGAAGCCACAGCCGCCGGTCACCAGTAATCGCATGACGTCCTTGCTCCTCTCGGGCTGCCCCCGCCGCCGTAGCGCGGGACCTATTGCATCACAATATCCCAGTCGTAAGGCACCGCGGCCTCTTCCTGGGTCAGGCAGAGCGCGTCCGTGCTGCCGCCCTCCAGGGCCAGAAAAACCAGGGCTGAGCGGTCACCCACCGCCTTCCATCCCCGCAGCACCCCCGGCGGCACCGTAACCTCACGGAATCGGTATTCCCCGAGGAAGAGCTCCACCACCTCGTCTCGGGTCGGAGAACCCTCGCGCCTGTCGCAGAGGACCAGCTTGATGGTGCCCTCCAGGCAGGTTATCCTCTCCACCGCCTCCCGCCTGCTGACCCATGCTTCCAGCCCTCCCGGGAACAGCGCGCGGCAGGACGCGGCACGCAGGAGGCCAGGGGGGTTGCCATCTCCCCAGAGGTCGAGGGTGAGACCGACCTTGTCCAGCTCCGACGGCAGTTCCTTAACGGTGACCCCCTCGATCAATCCCGCCTCCTCACATCAGTCCGATCATGGAGTTATCACCCAGCACGAAGCGGAAGGTCTTGGGCAGCGCGAGGGACCTGCTGATCTCCACGTTCTTCCCGATCAGGCTGTCCTCGATGCGGCCCGGGATGTCCTTGATGGAGCTGTTCTCCATAACGATGGAGTGCTCCAGCTCGCTGCCCTCGACGGTGACGCCGTAATAGATGGAGGTGAAGGGCCCGATGTAGGAATCGACGATCCTCGTGTCCTTGCCGATGATGGACGGGCCACGCAGGGTGCTGCGCACCACCTCCGCCCCCTCCTCCAGGATGATCCTGCCGTCCACGCGCGAGAGCTCGTCGATGCTGCCGTCGCAGCGCGGCTCTATGTTCTCCAGCACGATACGGTTGGCCTCGAGCAGGTCCTCCAGGTGGCCGGTGTCCTTCCACCATCCCTCGATGATATGCGCCTCCACGTGATGGTCGTTGTCTATGAGGTGCTGTATGGCGTCGGTGATCTCCAGCTCGTTGCGCCACGAGGGCGAGATGGCCCTGGATGCCGCCAGGATCGACGGCCGGAACATGTAGGCCCCCACCAGGGCAAGGTCGCTCGGGGGTTTCTTTGGTTTTTCCACCAGCCTTACGATCCTGGTCCCGTCAAGCTCGGCGACGCCGAAACGCTGGGGTTCATCGACATGGGCCAGGAGGATGAGGGCGTCCACGTCCTTGTAGCGGAACTCATCCACGAAGGAGGCGATCCCCTCCTTGATGAGGTTGTCGCCCAGGTACATGACGAAGGGGGTGTCGGCGAGGAACTCCTCCGCCGTGAGCACGGCGTGGGCCAGCCCCAGGGGGGCCTCCTGCCTGATGTAGGTTATCTTGACGTCCCAGGCTGAACCGTCGCCCACCGCCTCCCGAATCTCCTCCTCTGTGTCCCCCACGATGATGCCGATGTCCAGGATGCCTGCTTCCCGCAAGGCCTCCAGGCCGTAGAACAGGATGGGTTTATTGGCCACCGGCACCAGTTGCTTGGCGCTGGTGTGGGTTATGGGACGCAGGCGGGTACCCGCTCCCCCGGACAGGATCAACCCTTTGAGTTCCATAGAAGGAAATTCTATCATACCCCGGCGCGCGGCTGCAGCCGTGACTGACCCCGGTCATTCGTACCGCCGTCCCGGCTCGGATATATTTGGATCACCGGCAGCATCAAGCCGAAACCGAATTGAAGGACAAGACGTCAACAGTAATGAAGATATGTTTGGCGACTGCTGATTGAAGGAACCATATATCTCGATTGGGAGCGGCCAACGAGCTAGTCTGGAGATGATGCCTATGAGCAAGAACGTGAGAACCGTATTGTCCATCGTCGCCATAGTCCTGCTTCTGGGTTCGACCGTTGGCCTCATCCTCACCCTTGCGGCCGGCGGTTCGGTGGGGGCAGGAGAGGCGAACCTCGAGGTGAGCCTGATCACGCGTGAGGAGATCGTCACCGCGGCCTATAAGGCTTACGGCGACGACCAGCAGAACCTGTGGGCGGCCAAGACCCTGGTCAAGAACGTCGGGGGTACCCCGGTGAAGGACTTCCGCATCGACTACAAGATCGAAGGATACTGCGATTGGACTTCCGCTGAGGTCTATCCCGAGATCCTGCCGGGCCAGACGGTACGCGACTACTGCTGGCCCAACCTGGATGACGCCCAGATGAAGGAGATCACCTCGAAGACGCCGGTCGAGCTGACGGTGAGGTACTCCTACGAAGGCCTCGACGAGCCCATCCAGGACATGGAGAAGATCTACCTGCTGGGACGCAACGACTTCGTCTTCACCAACCTGGAGGAGGACGACATCCTCACCTTCACCGACGCCTTCGACAACTACCCCATGGTCGCGGCCTTTGTCACCCCCAACGAGGAGACGGTGAAGAGCGTGGCCAACACCATCGCCGGGGGGTTGGAGACGAATACGAGTGACGACGATGCCTATACCGCTTTCATCCGCTGTTTCGACGCCATGCGAGCCATGGGGGTGAAGTATATACAGGAACCCTTGAGCTACTGGTCGGACCGAACCGCCCAGTACGTGCAGTTTCCAGCCGAGACGCTCAACCGCGCCTCCGGAACCTGCCTGGACCTGGCCATCTGCATGGCGGCCCTCATGGAGGCGGTGGGGGTCAAGTCCTATGTCGCGCTCATACCGGGGCATGCCATCCCCATTATCGAGCTGCCCATCAGCGGCGAATGGTACGCCATCGAGTCCACCTTCGTCGACAAGGACTATGCATTCTCGCACTTCCCCGAGTATCTCACCCCGGAAGTGACCGCGCAGGAGTGTGTGGATTTTGCCGCGGAAGAGCTGAACAAGGCCATGGAGGAGGGCTCTTTCATCTTCATAGACATCGAGAAGAGCTGGGAGCAGGGGGTGATGCCGATATGGTAAAGAGGCCACTGCTGCGCGAGCTCATACCCTTCATCGTTGTTCTTGCCCTCATCGTCTGCTTCTCGGCCTGGCCGGCCCTGGCCCAGGAGGTCGGCGAGGAGACCGACTATTCCATGCAGGAGGAATACCGCGTCGAGCTGAGTGAGACCGGTGACGCCCACATCACCGACACCATCACCTACGACCCTGCCTGGTTCGAGGAGTACGGTTACGTCTTCGAGGAAAACCCCAACCTTCTCAGCCGCCGCTACCGCGCAGACACCAACGTGGGCGAAGTGGAGAACTTCGACGTGGACATCGACAGCGGCGACGCGACCGTAACCGTGACCTTCGACACGCCTGGGCTGGCTTACAGGCTATCCGACGGGTGGACGGTATACGGCTACGGTGATTACGAGCTGGTCGAAGAGGGTGATGACGAGATAGTCCTGCGGGCCGCATGGACGGTGACCAACGAGTACAGCCTCTTCGAGCCCATGGGCCTCGAGGAAGAGGTGGTCATCGACCTGCCCAATGGCGCACAGAACGGCGATTACGACGAGGCGGAGGGGGCCATCGCTTATGATCTTGCCTACGCGGAGGAGAGCGCAGGGGTCCTGGCCGAGAACAAGACCCTCTTCACCATCATCTTCGCCGTGATCATGGCCCTATCGCTTATCCTGTTGCTCTACCTGTTCACGCGACGGGGGCAGACGCCCGTGGCAGTTGAGGCCGTCACCCCGGCCGCGCGGGCGGTGGAGGCGGCCTCCCCCGAAGCAGCTGCAGGTACAGGCACAAAGCCCACCGAGAAGCCGAGATTCTGCAAGAAATGCGGCCATCCCCGCAGCGGCGAGGGCGAGCGCTTCTGCCGCAAGTGCGGCGCGGAACACTCATAGCGAAGAGACATACTATTCCTGCAGGCAGGCGAGGATGGTGTCTCCCATCGTATCGATCTGCCAGGCTTTAAGCACGCCGCTTTCCCGCAGCTCGCGCAGGTTCTGCGGCTTCTGCCGCGCGATGGCTTTCAGCGCTGCATTGGGGAGCAGGAAACCGGGGTCGAGCCCCAGGTCCTCCGCTTTCCTGTCCCTGGCGATCTTGAACTGCTTGAGCATCCTCTCGGCCGAGAAGTCCCTTTTCTGATACGTGTGTGCGGGGAAAGAGGGCAGCTTAGTCCCGGGGACCTTCATGCCCCTCTCCACCGCCCTGTAAAGCTCGCCGCCGAAGCGTGCCGCCTGACGTTCCGAAAGGACCTTGAGGCCTTCAAGCTCGCGCCTGCTGCGGGGTAGCTGCTCCGCTATCCTGACCAGCCGTTCGGTGCCGATCACCTTGAAGGTGGGGATATCCACCGCTTTCGCCCTCTCCTCCCGCCAGTCCAGCAGCGCCTGCAGCACTGCCAGCTGGCGTGGCGAGAGCTCGCGGGCCCCCTTTACCCGGGTGAAAGTCGCGCCCTTCTCCGGCATTTGCTCCAGGTTGTCCACCAGCCGCTCGAACTCCTCGGATGCCCATGCCGTCCTGCCCCTGGCCGCGATCTCGTCTTTCAGCAGCTGGCGCAGGGGGAGGAGGTAGGCCACGTCGAGGGCCGCATATTCGAGCATCTCCCGCTCCAGCGGGCGCCGCGACCAGTCGGCCTTCTGCAGCCCCTTGTCCAGGGAAAGGCCGAAATACTCACCCAGCAGGTCCGCGAGTCCCACCCGCTCCTTGCCCAGGATGCGGGCGGCGATCATGGTATCGAATATGGGTGCGGGTTTGACGCCCAGGAAGGTGAGGAGCATCCTGCCGTCGTAATCGACGTCGTGAAAGACCTTCTCCACCCGCTGGTCCGCGAAGAGAGGCGCCGCCTCGGCCAGGTCCGCACCGAAGGGATCGACTATATAGATGTTCTCACCATCGCCTATCTGAAGGAGGGCGATCTTCTCCGCGTAATGGTGGTAGCTGTCTGACTCAAGGTCAACGCTGATATATTTTCTTCCACGCAGATCGTCCAGCATCTCCCGCAGGGCCGCCGTGTCGCCAACGTATTGGAAATCGATCATGCCCATATTATAAAGCCCGCCGTGGAATATGAAAGATGATAGATGCTAATATAGCTGCAGGTGATAACATGACGGAAGCCGAGACAACGAAGAAAAGGCGCCTTCCGGCATCGGAGCGGAAGAAAGTCATCCTGGACGCCGCCCAGCGCACCTTCGTGGAGTACGGCTACCACGGAGCCCTCATGGACACCATCGCCGAGCGGGCCGAGGTGACCAAGCCGATTCTCTACCGGCATTTTCCCAGCAAGCTCGACCTTCTCCTGGCCATCCTGGACCGGGCTGGCGAGGAGCTGCGCGACGCGCTGCTCCGGCCGGACCCGTCGGAAATGGACTGGCCCACCGCCACCAGGTACAGCATCCACGCCTATTTCGACTTCGTGGTGAGGTCGGAGAAAGCCTTCCGTCTCATCTACGCCACGGACCTCAATGTGGACCGCAAGGCATCGGAGCGGATCACCGAGATACGCGAGGGGATCAGGAAGATCGTCGCCGACATGATCGCCTCCTACACCGATACCTCGATCTTCCCCCGCCGGGACGTAGACATCCTGGCCATCATGCTGGTGGGGATGGTGGAGACCACGGTCATCCACTGGATGAACAACAAGGACATCTCCCACGAGGTATACGAGGAGAACCTGATAAGGGCCACCGCCAATATCCTGGCACGGCTGCCGTCACGCCCTTCGTGAGCTGCGGTAAGCATGTCCGCCGCGTGCACCGCTACCTGCTCTGCTTGTGATATCATGTTGACTGCAAATTAGTAACCGGTTTCTTTACCTGTTAGTCAAACGCAACCGTGATACGGGGCTGAACGGTAGAGACCATCGTATGGAGGGCAGGGGTTGGCCAGGAAGAGACTGCCGGCGGCGGAGAGGAAGCAGGCCATCATCAAGGCCGCCGAGCGCTGCCTCGCCCGCAAGGGTTTCTATAACTGCACCACGGCCGATATCGCCGCCGCGGCGGGCATCACCGAGCCCGTTCTCTACCAGCATTTCCGGGACAAGAGCGATATCGTCGACTCCCTGCGGGACCATGCCGTCAAAGATATCTCCGAATACGTGGTCAGGCGGGTCCTGAAGAAGCAGACCCCCCTGGAGGGCCTGCGCGAATGCGCTGAGGCGGTCTTCGATTATACGCTGCGGCACCGCAGCACCATGCGCGCTTACTACTATTCCATACCCGAACTGGGCAAGGGCGGCCTGCGGCGCTCGCCGGTGGAGGGCGTGCACAACTTCCACGCAGCCGTCTCGTATGTGCTGGCGGAGGCACAGCGCGCGGGGACGGCCGACAGCGAGATGGACGCAAACGATTTCGCCTGGAGCTACGTCTCGCTGGTGCAGATCGTGTTCATCGCCAACGCCCTGGGCCTGGACGTGCCCTTCATCTTCAAGGACGCCTACATGGACCTCATCGACCGCCTGCTGGCGACGGTGGCAACGCCGAAGGGAGCGGGGGTGTAGCGCGATGGCCGCGAAGTACGGCACCCGGGGCAACCGCAGGCAGCAGATCATCGATGCGGCCATAACCGCCTTCGCCACTAAGAACTACGACGGCGCCTCGGTGGTGGATATCGCCAACGCCGCGGGCATCACCAAGCGCGCCATCTACCGCTACTTCTCCACCAAGCGGGAACTCTTCTACACCGTGCGGAACGAGGTCTACAGCGCCATCGTGAACAACCTCTGGAGGGAGCTGCCGGAGACTGAGAGTTTCAACGAGCTGGCGGAAGCCCTCTTGCGCAACCACGTCCGGTTCAGCCTGGAGAACCCGGAGATGGCGCGCATCGTGGTCAACACCATCTCCGAGGCGGCCACCCGGGAGCTGCAGGAGAACATCGCTGCCCTGCTCGATGAGCGCACCGACGAAGTGCAGGCGCTGATGCAGGCCGGCAAGGAGCAGGGTGAGCTGGACCCGGACCTGGACATCCCCTACGTAGCATGGATCATCGTGCTGATGTTCTTCTTCCTCATCTACATGCAGGCGTGCGAGGACGACCGGTTGATAGCGCGCGGCGAGGACGCGGCTTCGGTACTGATCAGGCCCTTCCTGGCCTCCCTCGCCCCCCGCGTTCCCACAGATGGTGGGTAGGCCGCACCGCGAAAGCGATTTTGCCGTCATTGCACGACGGCGCCAGCGCCTTGATGCTTCCGGGCGTTAAGGCCTGGCACGTGTACGTCGGGATGTCACTCGTAGATCTTCTCTTCCTCGTTAAAGGCCTCGGGGGCGTCCAGTTCGACGTCGCGCCGGCCCTGCACCTTTTCCGACAACTCCTTGTAGAA
Source organism: Actinomycetota bacterium (assembly GCA_040757835.1). Taxonomy (NCBI): domain Bacteria; kingdom Bacillati; phylum Actinomycetota; species Actinomycetota bacterium. The sequence goes on along the minus strand of JBFLWJ010000010.1, from coordinate 79,312 downwards.
CTCGTGCTGGATGATGAGGTTCATCACCTGGTTGGTCCCGGTCCAGATGGAGAGGAGGCGGCAGTCCCGCAGCATTCTCTCGATGGGGTAGACGTTGGTGTAGGCGATGCCCCCCATGGCCTGCATAGCGTTGTAGACGATGTCCCAAACCGCCTCGGTGGCATATTTTTTGGACTCGGAGACCATGCGCCGCATGCGCCCGTGGGGCACCCCCGCGTCGATGGCCTTGGCGGTCATCCACACCAGGCTGGCCATGGAGTCCAGCTTGACCAGGCTCTCGGCGATCATGAATGAGACGGCCTGGAAGTTCTTGATCTCCATCCCGAAGGCCTTGCGCCGCGTGGTATAGCGCGCCGCCAGCTCGATGGCCTCGCGCGCGGAGCCGATGCAGCCGGAGGCCGAGGTCATACGCTCCGGGACCATCATGCGGTAGAAGATATGGGAGGCGCCGTTCTCCTCCCCCACCAGGTTCTCCGCCGGCACCCTGGTATCGCGGAAGAGCACCCTGCCGGTGCCGCTGCCCCGCGCGCCCATGAGCCCGTAGACCGTCTTCACTTCAACGCTGTCGTCCCGCTCCACCAGGAAGCAGCTGAGGCCGTCGCGGGGGGGTGCATCCGGGTTCGTGCGCGCGTAGACCATGAAATAGTCGGCGCCCTCCGCCCCCACGATGAACCTCTTCTGGCCATGCAGGACGTAGTGGTCACCCTCGCGCCGTGCCGTGCAGGTGGCCCCGAAGAAATCGCTGCCGCCGCGGGGTTCGGTAAGCGCCTCCGCGCACACCTTCTCCCCCTTGAGGGTGGGCACCAGGAAGCGCTGCTTGTGGTCCTCGTTGCCGAACTGCACGATGCACTCACCCACTATGCTCACCAGGGAATAGAGGCAGGTGAGGGGGACCCCGACCAGGGACATCTCGGAGATGGCGATGATCTCGTCAGCCCACTTCATATCCCTGCCGCCGTACGCGGCCGGGAAGCGCAGCCCCAGGAGGTTACGCTTGCCCGCCTCCTCCAGGAAGAACTTCGGGAACGGCGCCACCATGGCATCCATATCCAGGACGAGCTGACGAGGGACCCAGCTGACCAGGTCGCGCATCTCCTCCTGCAGGCTCTTCTGCTCCTCGGTCATGATGAAATCGAACATGTCTCTCCCTCCTCTATGCGGCAACACGGACGTCCTTATGGCTGCTGGCTCTCTTCACGTCACCTGAAGGCCCTCTTCTCCCGCCTGCCGCAGGGGATCCTCTCCCCGCAAGCCGGCTCCGCTCCCCTCATCCATCCTGGCGACGACGTCGCGGGCAATCGCGAGGAACTCGGCCTCCACCTCCTGTTCCTCCAGTATCTCCAGGAAGCTGGACGCGAACTCCAGCATCTCCCGCCGTATCTCCCGCAACTCCTCTATCCTCTCGTCTATCTCTCGGATGTGCTTCAAGCCGTACTCAAGGGTGCGCATGATCTGTCGTTTCTGAGTGGGGTCGACCTCGTACAGCTCGAGTATGTCCACCAGCTCCGACAGGGAGTAGCCGAAGCGCTTACCGCGCAGGATCAGTTTCAGCCGCGCCCGGTCCCGGTCGTCGTACAACCGCTGACTGGTCGGCGTATTGCGGTGGGGATTGAGCAGCCCCACTTCCTCGTAGTACCGGATGGCCCGCGGGGTTATACCGAACTCCGCCGCCAGCTCGGAGATGGTGGTCATGCCCCGGAGATCCGTCCCCTCGTTCTTTTCAGGCATGCGCATTCCTCCCGGCCTAGTTCCTCGCCAGTTCCCCTTCCCGCCGCTTCCCGGCCCGCGGGGACGCTTCCGTCTCCGCCAGGGCGAGGTCCTGGTAAACGTGGAAGAGGCGGGCGCAGAAACCGTCCCACCTCTCGCAGACCTCCAGGGTCTTCTCGTTCATTTCGAAGAGGTGCGGGACGGAGAGCAGTTCCTCGATCTCCATTGCGTACTCCCTTACGGCGTCCCTGGCGGCGCCCGCGAGCATATCGGCCACGAACTCCGCCGGTGGATACCAGTCGGCCACCCGCAGAAAGTCCCGGTGCATCTGGGTGAGGAGCACGTTGCGCGGGCCCTCCCACAGTTCGTTGACCAGCCCGTCCCGCAGCATACGCGGGAAGGCCGAGAAGTCCTCCATAACGCCGTGGCCCCCGAAGATGCTGATGCCCAGGCGTGAATCGTCGTTGGCATCGCTGGCCACGGTGATCTTCTGGAGCATGATCAGCTGCCTCACCTGGAACCTCTTCTTCTTCAACACCAGGGGCTCGTCCGTGTCGAGCCCGGGCGAGAGGCCACCGGGGAGGGCGAGGAAATCACGGTAGACCTTGAAGCTGGCTGCCACCGCCCGCCGGGCGCGGTGCTCTATGCGCGCGATCTGGCCGGCCACCATGGGGAAGAGGTTGAGGGGCAGGCCGAAGGCGGTTCGGAACTCGGCGTACTTCTTGCCCTCGCGCAGGCCCCGCAGCATACCGCTGCTCATGCCCATGCCCACCACCAGGCGGGAGAGGGTGAGCACGATCCCGACCACGTTGGCCACGCCCCGGTCCAGGGGCCCCACCGGATAGGCGACGGCGCCGTCGAAGGTTATCTCGGCGGTGGGCAGCTCCACCGTGCCAAGCTTCCACTTCAGGCGGTCGATGGTGTAACCGTTGCGTATCTCCCTGTCCTTGTTCCCCGGCAGCCACATGGGTACTACGAAGAGGCCCGCCCTCTCCGACCCGCTGGGCTTGCCGGTGACCACGGCGTAATCGGCGTGGGCCGCGGAGCAGAAGAACTTGTTACCGTAGAGGCGCCAGCCGCCGTCCTCCTCCACGGCCTCGAGCAGGTTGGAGGGCACGTCGGAGCCGCCCTGTATCTCGGTGACGAACTGGGACCCGATGGCATACTCGCCGTCCCTGCCCTCCTTGACGTGCGCGAGGATGGACCTGGTCTCGGGGGTGTCCGCGAACCTCTCCAGCAGCGCCACCAGCCCCCACGTGCACGCCAGGGGGCAGACGATGCCGCACTCGGAGTTCTGGGCCATCAGGGATATCTTCATGAACCTGGTCCAGGGAGAGGTGCGGTCCGAGAAGATGCCCTCGGAGAAGACCTCCCTCTCCATGACCTCCAGCTCATGGGGCCGCACGATGCGGTCGATGCGGTTCCTGTGGCCGTCGTAGTGCATAATGTACGGCCGGTTCTCCGGCGTCGCTATCCTCTCCGCGAAGTCCCGCCAGCGGAATGACGCTTTCCGGGAGAACTCCCTGGCCTCCCGGTCCACGTCCCCGGCCTCGGGACCTGCGAACACCTCCACCATCCTCTGGAGGAAGGGATCGTCAGCGTAGTAATCCACGTTCGCGCGCCATGCGAGGTAGGGATTGAAGCTGTAGGGGTTGTTCCTGTCTGGAAGGGACATCCGAGACCTCCTTCGCTATCCCGCGCTGCCCAGGTGCATTACCGGCGGAGGCGGTGGTGTGAGACGGGGGCCAGCCCGCAAGCTCCAGCCTTGGACCTCCTACCATGAATTAACGTTAACGTTAACGTTAATTCATTAGTGGTATATTAGGCTCGCCCCTCCCGCGTGTCAAGCAGGGCAGACCCTGCCGGCCGCAGGCTGGTCAGGCCCACTGGCTGGCCCGCCCTACCGCCTTCTTCCAGCCCGTATAGAGCGACTCCCGCACCCCGGTGTCCATGGCGGGCGCGAACTCCCGGTCCACGCGGCGGATGCGCGTTATATCGTCGGGATATTTCCAGACCCCCGCCGCGATACCGGTGAGGAAGGCCGCTCCCACCGCGGTGGCCTCGAGCATCTGCGGGCGCTCAACCTTGACGTCGAGGATGTCGGCGAGGAACTGCATCAGGAAATCATTGGCCGAAGCGCCTCCGTCAGCTTTTATGCTGGCGACCTGGATGCCGGAGTCCTTCTGCATGGCCTCGATGACGTCCTTGCACTGGTAGGCGATGGACTCCAGGGTCGCCCTCACTACCTGCTCCTTGCTGGTGGCGCGGGTGAGGCCGATGACGGTGCCGCGGGCGAAGGGGTCCCAGTAGGGGGCGGTGAGTCCGGTGAAGGCGGGCACGACATATACCCCGCCGCAGTCGTCGCAGGCCTGGGCAAGTCTCTCGGAGTCCGAGGCCTCCTTGATGATCCCCAGGTTGTCCCGGAGCCATTGCACGGAGGAGCCGGCGCTGGAGATGATACCCTCCATCATGTAGGTGGTCTTTCCGTCTATCTGCCAGGCGATGAGGGGGGTCAGCCGGTTGATGGAGGCCATGGGCTCGTCACCGGTGTTCATGTCGATGAAGGTGCCGGTGCCGTTGGTGCATTTCACGCTGCCCCTCTCGAAGCATGCTTCCCCGAAGAGAGCCGCCTGCTGGTCGGCCACCACGCACTTGATGGGGATGGGGTCCCCGAAGACCTCGGTGGCCCCGAAATCGCCGGCGGTGTCCCTGATCTCCGGGAAGACCAGGTCACCCGGGAGCTTGAAGGGTTTGAGCAGCAGCGAACTCCACCTCATCCCGAAGGGGTCGTACATGCCGGTGGCGCTCACGTTGGAGTAATCGGTGGCGTGCACTCCGCGCGCGGTGTAGTTCCACACCAGCCAGGTATCCACGGTGCCCATGAGAAGCTTGCCGGCGGCCGCCTTCTCCTTCGCCCCGGGCACGTTGTCCAGCACCCAGCGGGCATGGGCCGAGGACTGTGCCGGGGTCACGGTGAAATGCGCCGCGGTGATGAGCAGCTTGCCCACGTTGCTCTTGCGCATACCCTCGCTGAGATAGGCCAGTCTCTGGTAACCCCTGCCGAGCACGTGGAGCGTTCTGAAGAGCGGGCTGTTGTTGATGCCCTCGCAGACATCCGACATCCTGACGTCCTGCCAGGTGATGGCGTTGTAGACCGGCTCCCCCGTCTCGGCGTCCCAGATCATACTGGTCGCCCGCTGGGTGGCGATACCCATGGCCACGATGTCCTTCGGCGCCGCTCCCGCTTCCTCCAGGGCTTGCCTGGTGACGTCGACACAGGTCTCGTAGAGGACTACCGGGTCCTGCTCGGTCCAGCCGGGTTTGGGAAAGATCTGGGGGACCTCCCGGTAGACCTCGCAGACGATGTTGGTCTCGCGGTCGAAGAGCACCGCCCGGGTGCCGGTGGTGCCCACGTCGTTCACGAGGATATATTTACCTTCCATGCTGCCCCCAATCCACTCCGGATGTCCTCATTAACCCTTCCGTCCCCTATTATAATCGCTTCCCGTACTCTGGACGCGCGCGAAGGAGTTTATTAAGGTCCATGGACGGGCATCATTAATGGTGGTCTAAGAGTGGCGAGCGAAAGGGGTGAACGCGATGCCTAGAGTGGTACATTTCGACATCGACACCGACGACCCGGAGCGGGCCATTGCCTTCTACGGCGAGGTCTTCGGATGGAAAGCCGAGAAGTGGGAAGGACCCATGGACTACTGGCTGGTGACGACAGGTGCCGATGATGAACCTGGGATAAACGGCGGCATGGGCAGGCGCTCGGACGGTGGGATCTCCTTCAATACCTACCGTTGCACCATCGAGGTGCCGGACGCGGACGAGTACGCGGCCAGGGTGAAGGAGAAGGGCGGCCAGGTCGTCATGGAGAAGACCCCTATACCCGGCGTGGGGTGGTTCGTCGCTTGCGTCGACACCGAGGGCAACCATTTCGGGCTCTTACAGAGCGACGAAACGGCGGGATGACAGGGTCATGGGGTCGTACCTTCAGTCTTAAATCCTCGTGGTCGGGCACCTATAGATCGTGTAACAGGCCTGGAACTGAAGACTGAAGATACGACCCCAATGAGTCGTGGGCCCAGGCGCGGTTGTCGCCGTACATGGCGCGCTCGGCCACCACCGGCTGGTCGGAGCTGACCAGGGTGGAGACATCGAAGGAATAGACGTAGTCGTTGGCCTTGAAGGTGCGGCGCGTTCCCGGCGGCAGGGTCGCACTGGGTCCGGGCCTGGGCCCCCCGTCGGTCATGAAGGACAGGGTCACCTCGGCCGGGACGCCGCCGGGGTTCTGCACCAGGATGAAGGTCTCCATGCCCCCCGCCGTAGAGCCCTCGGCCAGGTACCAGGTGGTGGCGGGGGTGGTGACGCCGATGGAGTCGTGGGCCCAGGCGCGGTTGTCGCCGTACATGGCGCGCTCGGCCACCACCGGCTGGTCGGAGCTGACCAGGGTGGAGACATCGAAGGAATAGACGTAGTCGTTGGCCTTGAAGGTGCGGCGCG
>JBFLWJ010000010.1:0-72996 GCA_040757835.1 Actinomycetota bacterium | reverse complement strand
GGTCCGGGCCTGGGCCCCCCGTCGGTCATGAAGGACAGGGTCACCTCGGCCGGGACGCCGCCGGGGTTCTGCACCAGGATGAAGGTCTCCATGCCCCCCGCCGTAGAGCCCTCGGCCAGGTACCAGGCGGTGGCGGGGGTGGTGACGGTAAAAGGCACGCCGCCGGCGCTGCCGCCCGAAGTGGTCACGGTCACCACTACCTCCCCCGCGACATCCGGGGGCACGTAACAGGAGATGCTGGTGTCGGACCAGGAGTCGTAGATCACAGCGGGCACACCCCCGAAGGCGGCGAAGGAACTCCCGCGCGAGGGGCCGAAAGCGGAACCGGAGACGGTGACCTTGCTGCCGACGCTCCCCTCGTCAGGAGAAACCTCCTCGACCACGGCTTTGACCCCGAAAGTCCTGGAATCGGAGGTGCCCAGTGGGGTCTGGACCGCCACCTCCACCCTGCCCGAGATGCCCGGGGGCACCGTACATACGATCACGCTGTCGGACCAGGAATCGTAGGCGGCTGCGGGCACGCCCCCGAAAGAGACGAGGGACTCCCCCCGCACGGACCCGAAGGTCGTTCCGGACACGGTGACTTTGCTGCCGATGGTCCCGCCGGTGGGAGCAAGCGCGGTGATGGCGGGGGCGTTCGTCCCCAGCAGGGAGGCCAGGGCGTCGATGCGCCCGTAACCGAAATGATCGTCGCGCCCCGGCGCCCCCAGGTCGGCCGCGTAGATCTCCATGGCCAGCTCCACCTGCTGCGGCGAATACCCCGGGCGGTACGAAGCGATGAGCGCGGCCAGGCCGGCGGCCATGGGCGTGGCCATGGAGGTGCCGGAGAGATAATCGTAATCCTCGGCATATCCCCGGCTGTTCAAGGCCGCCGGGTAGGTGGGCATGGTGGAATAGATATACCGGCCGGGAGCGGAGACGTCGACGCTGGAGTTGAAGGTGGAAAAGGATGCCGCCTCATCGGTGTTGGTGGTGGCGCCGACGCCGATGACGTTATCGTAACCGGCGGGATACTGCATGGTGCTGTTGCCGCTGTTGCCCGACGCGGCCAGCACCACGACCCCGGCCGCATGGGCGTAGTCCACCGCGTCCTGCATGGTCTGGGAACTGGCGGTGCCTCCCAGGCTCATGTTGATGACCCTGGCCCCGTTGTCCGCCGCGTAATAGATGGCGGCCGCGATGTCGTCGTCGTAGCCGCTGCCGCTACAGTCCAGGGCCTTGAGGGGCATGATGCCGGCCCCGAAGGAAACTCCCACTCCGCCCTGGCCGTTTCCCTCCTCGGCGCCTACGATGCCGCTTACGTGGGTGCCGTGCCCGTTGTCGTCATGGGAAGCGGCGTTGGGGTTGGTGTGGAAATAGAGGTCGTCGTATTCGTAACCCGCGGAGAGCCAGCTTGAACCGTCCCAACGGTACTCCTGCCCCTCCCGGTAGCAATCATGCTGGTCGGTGTCGTCGGGATCGGCGGGATCGTCTAACCCCCAGTTGTCGTAGAGGTAATAGTAGTCGCTGGTGCTGTTGGTCGGGGTCTCAACGATCAGGTAGTAGGGGGTCCCCACCTCCAGCCTTACTGGCGCCGACAGTTCGCCGTATACCTCGCTCCCGTATGGAAGCGTGGTGACGTCTTGCGGGGCGATGACGAAGGATGCCACGTCGGCACCGGACAGGGTTTCCCTGACCGAGACGGTGATGTCCTGCGGTACGCCGTTGGCGGGCTCGTTGTCGTCGACCTTCTGGAGCTGCAATCCCACGTGGGTGAGGTCCTGACCGGTGCCTGTCAGTGATTGAGCGCGCAGGTTGGTGGTGACGCCCGAGCCGCTGTATCCGAAGTAGCGGCGGGTCACGTAGTAGGATCCTTCGGTGTAGTTGTAATAATAATAGCGCCCCTGCGAGATGCCAGCCCAGTTGTAGCCCGCCGTGTCGTCGTAGTATCCGTTATCGTCGTCGTCATCGCCGTCACCGGCTGTCTCGTCCCCGTTATCCCATATCTTTCCATCCAGGTCCGGGTGGGACGTGTCGGTTCCCGTGTCGATCACCGCTACCGCCACCGGGTTCACATAGCCCTTCTCCACATCCCAGGCGCCGGGGGCCGAGATGTCCGCACCCGGGGTCCCGGTACCACCGATGTCCTGGCCGGTGTTCTCCAGCCCCCACTGCTCCGGGAAATCCGGGTCCGCCGGTGAATAGGAGGCTTGAACGACGTGGTTCGGTTCGGCGTACAGGACTCCCGCGAGGCGGTTGAGCACGCTTGCTGCGCCCTCCACCGTGACCCCCGCCGCCAATTCCATGCGAGCGAGGAGCTCCCCTCCCTTCTCGAGCACCTCTTCGACGGAGGTGACCAGGCCGGCGCGCTCGAGAAACCCCGCGATGGACTCTGCCACGCCCGAGGAAGCAAACCTCACCAGCACCACCCCCGGTTTGTAGGGCAGCGGGCCGCTCGGAGAGGCCAGCCCGTCCGCAGGTTGTAGTTTTTCCGCTGCTGCGGTCTGGTGAGGAAAGACGGGTGCGACCGCGCAGACGGTGAGCAGCGCCGCCATGGTGAGGACGGCCAGGGAAGTTCTCAAGCCGCTAAGGGGCTTGTCGCAGCCTGCTTTCGTGTGCGTCCCATCGGGCTTTGTCATGAGTAAAACACCTGTATTAAGAGTAGCCCAATGGGGTCGTATCTTCAATCTTCAATTAAGCGATCGTATGTCGGATAACCTGTGGGGTCTTGTCTTCAGTCCTCGATTCTAGTGGCCGGGAACCCATAGATGGCGTTCCGGGCCTGGAACTGAAGAATGAAGATGTGACCCCTAGCGGGCGGTGAAGGAGACGTCGTCGAAGAAGGCGCTGCCGCCGGTCGGGCCCGCGCTGTCGACCTCCACCCCCAGGACGATGGACGCGTAGTACCCGTTATAGGGGGCGGACGCCTTGATGCACAGCGAAGACCAGTCGCTGTTGAGCGCGGCATCGCCCGTCCCGGGCGCCTCCAGCCAGGTGGTGGAGAGTTGTCTCTTCGAGTAGTCGTACCAGGTGATCCCGATGCCCGGGTTGGCCCTCCTGAGTTCCCTGGCCTTGACAAAGGAAGTCAGCTGGTAGGCCTTGAGAGGTGTCACCGCGAAGGTGTCCGACCTCCAGAGCGCCCTGCCGCCGTTGCTGTAGAGGTTGGCGTCCTTTACCCGCAGGGAGCGCGTGCCCCCGTGCATCTGCAGGTCGTCCCAGAGCGGAGCGAAGCTCCCCCCGCCCTGCACCTCCGCCGTCCAGCCAGCGGGAGTGCCGCCGCCCGTGTCCGTCTCCACCCCGGGGTTGGGGGCGAGGTTCGCGGGCAATGAGGACGGGGTGGTGATGGTCAAGGTATGCCCGCCTCTGACCGCCAGGGAGGGGACCACCAGTGATGGACCGTCGATGGTATAGCCGCTGCCGAGGCTCAGGGTGCTGCCGTCCACTTTCACCACGTAACCGGAGGCGGCGGTCCAGGCACCCAGCAACTCCAGGTCCAGGGCACCGGTGCTGTCGGCGATGGTGAAGACGTTGGGTGCGGTGTTGTCGTCGAGGCTGAAGGTAACGGTCTTGCCCGCGCCGACGTCCAGCCCCATCCAGGCCAGGTCAAGGCGGAGCCTGGAGAGGTTGCGGGCGTGGATGGCCGCGGAATTGGCGGCGGCGTTGACGTTCACCCTGGCCATGCCGGGCTCGTTCCGCCCCGGGTTGGGTACCTGCAGCCGCAGCCACCAGGCGCCTGTGTTGACGTTATCGTAGGTCTTGTAGGCGACCTCGGTGGGACGCCGGTTCAAGGCCTTGCCCTGGAAGAAATCGGCCGTGTCCGCGTAGGGGTCCAGGAAGCCGTGGCCGATGGTGGCGCTGGTCAGATACTCGCATGAATACCTGTCCGGCGACATCCAGGACTGCAGCAGGTCCGCGATGTCCTTGCCGTTGGCGTAGGTGGACGTGGCGGTGGAGTAGGGCGCGGGGGCCTGTATCTGTCCCCACGTGAACAGCCACCACGGACCCCACCACTTGATGATCACCGGGTCCTTGGAGTTGGGGATGTTGTAGTCGGGGGTACCGTGCACGATGCGCCAGTGGTTGTTGACGCCGTTCTCGAGGACGTAGCGGGCGCTGCTGCCGTTCAGCACGCTCATCCTCTCGGGATAGGCCGGGCCGGGCTCCCCGCCCGCCAGTACCCTTATGTACTCGCTCAACCTGCCGTCGTTGACGTTGGCGTATGGCGCCCCGGGGTTCGGCGGGAACCAGGTCTTGAACCAGTTGTAGTCGAAATAGATATCGGTCAGCCCGTCGGCGGGGCGCAGGGCCGCACACAGGTCGGGGTGGTGCAGCCCGAAGGTGAAGGTGCCCAGTCCACCCTGTGAATGGCCTGCCACGTAGATGCGCGTAGGGTCGATGCGGTACTTCTCCATCGCGCCCAGTACGCAGTCCAGTATGTCCCGCTCCCCGTACGGATACTCGTTCTGGATGCGCACCTCGTCGAATTCGTGCACCCCGCCGTAGCTGCACAGGCTGACCTCGCCCGCGGGCAGGGCGGGTTCGGGGGCGTCCATGCCGTAGCCGTACGGGGTGGAGTCGTAGTTCGGCTGCATGTTGACGAGCTTCTCGTTGATATAGACCTCCAGGTAGTTCTCGTAGCACGAGAACTTGAGGTTTATCCAGTTATCGGCGGTGAGCGGCGCCCAATCATTGAACATGGTGGACATCCCCTGCCACTGGCCTCCGACCAGCTTGTAGAGGCGGACGTATCGTGTGTTGTCCGAGCCGCGGAAGAGGTCCACGTGATAGCAGTCCCCGTTATCGGCGCGGTGTAGGTTTATCCCGAAGGCGCTGGTGTTGCCCTCCGGAGAGAGGTCGCGCACCTTCACGCGCACGGAGTAGTCTTCGCCCTGCGAGTCCAGGCGCACCGCCTCCTTCCAGATAGGCGAGGTGTCCGACTGTACGTAGCTGCCGCCGGTGACCGTCCAGGTGCCGCCCGTCTTCTGCCATGAGCCGGCACCGCTGGAGAAATCGTCGAAGATCTGCGGTTCGGCATAGGGGGCCTGGCTGCGGGAGATGCCGTCGGTGAAGAGGCTGTGCAGGTTCCGCCCCCAGGGGCCGAGCAGTATCCACCCCCGCTCGTCAGCCAGCCGCTTGAGCTCGGCGGAGATGGGGTTATAGGGGTCGTTATCGATGAGGGGGATGGCATAGAGGGCATGCATCTCCACCCATACCGGATAGGCTACGGCCGGGTTGTAACCCTTCGGGAGGTAGACAGTGCAGGGGATACCAAAGCCGTCCACAGAAGACGGGAAGTCCCACCTGCATACAGTTCCCGCAAGCGGTTCCTGGTATACGGGTCCCGTGTCGCACCCCGCCAGCAGCGCGAACACCAGGGCGATGAGCACCATCGGGATGACCGTCTTGACGAAGACTCTGCGCGTATCGACTTTCAAACCAATACCTCCGATCTTTGTCGGCCCTCAACCGCTTGTCTGGGGAGGTGACGCAGTGAGCCCAGCGGGGCGTCTGCTGAGGTGCCGTGAGATCCCCCCATCTCGTTTGTCCGGCAACCGTGTTACGGGATCCGATCGGGCTGCCAGGAATTCCCTTTTGTCAAGCTGCCAGCCCCTTACCCGTTGGTAACGATACTAGCACAAAGCCGACATTTCCGCCAGCTTTGTATGGGTGCCGGCAAGGAACGGTTGAGCAGGTCGTCATGGACCTGGTGAGTGGATGACCGGCGGTGCCGCTGTTTCAGGGGGAATATCCGATGACGTCGTGTCCGCCGTCGCGCCCCCCCTGGGAGAAATACATGGGTCTCTCCCCTATCACCGGCGGTCCCGAGAGTACGCGCAAGCGGCAGGAGAGCTGGTAGCCCTCGCCGGCGTGGTCGCCAACGAAAAGGGTGACGCGGGTGCGCGAGGGCACGGCAACACGGCGGGGCGGCAGGGCCCCTTCCTCCTGGGTCAGGTAGGTCACCTCCACCACCGCGTCGCTGGCGGCCGGGTTCTGCAGGCATAGCCATTCGTGGAAGCCCTCTCCCGTGTATCCCTCCGCGAAGAACATCTCGGCGGATACGGAAGTCGCGCCGATGACGCAGTGCCCTCCCTGCCAGTGGTCCGCGCCGGCGCCGGCATAGTCGAAGTACATGGGGCGCTCGGCCAGGAACGCGGAGGAGGAAGACAACCTGATGGAAACGTCCTTCCCCTCCCCCACCTCGCCGGGAACGAAGACGGTGAGACGCTTGCCTCGCTCCACGCGGTAACTCTTCCTGGAGGGTTCTCCCTGTCCCGGTCCGAAGCAGTATTCCGCCTCTATCTCGATGGGGCCCGCGCCACAGTTCTGGAGCGTCAGCCATTCATCGAAACCATCCCGGGTCGTGCCCTCGGCGAAGAAGAAGGTGGTCGCGGTGGCGGTAGCGCCCACCACGCAATGTCCCCCCTGCCAGTGGTTGTCCGCGAACCCGCGGTAATCGAAGTACATGGGGCGTTCCACCACCACGGGGCGGCTGGAATCGACCCGGCATGACGCCTGGTACGCTCCGTCCAGAAGTTCGTTGGCGCTGAAGGAAGCCCGGGAATGGGGCGGCACGACACGGCCGCCGACCACCTTCTCTCCCTCCTCCTCGGTCTGGAAACGGAAGGTGAGCCCCGCCGGCTCATCGCCGGGGTTGAGCACGCACAGCCACTCGTCGAACCCTTCACCCGTGCAGCCCTCGGCGAAGTAGTGCGAGAGGGCAGGCCCGGGCGCCCCCACCACCACGTGGCCGCCCGTCCAGCCGGCGCCGTAGCTGAAATACATGGGGCGCTCAGCCACTATGTCCTGTGGAGAGGTGACCACCATGGCGACGTCCTTTCCCGCTCCCACCACGCCGTTCACGTCGATGGTGGTGCGATAGCCGGGGGGGATGCTCACATGCATGCTCTTAGCGGGCATGCCGTTGAAGAGGAACTCCACGTCCACCTCGGCCGCCTCCGCGTCGGCATTGCCCACGCACAGGTACTCCTGGAAACCTTCCCCGGTGAAGCCCTCCGCGAAATAGAACGCGTTCTCTCCCGGCTGCGGCTCCTCGAGGTCCAGCCGCAGTATCAGGGGGGTCTCGCCGATGGCCAGGCCGGATACGGTTATGTTCCCGGTGCCGTCGCGGGATACGCCGGGAACGGGAGCCTCCGCCCCGGTGGCCGGGTCCACGGCTACCGGGTCGGCCAGGGAGGGGTCGGGGACGTTGACGGTGAGGGTGTCGTCGGCATCGTCAGCCTTCCAGGCGGCCAAGGCCAGCCCCCCCGAGGGGAGGCGGAAGGCGTGTGCCTCCAGGGTGTCCATGCGGAGGCAGGAGAAGGTGGCCGCATTCTCCTCCACGCCGCTGGCCGGCCCGAAGACCTCGTTGAAGGTGGCGTAGCAACCGTAGGCGGGCTTGGGTGAGAAGTCCAGCCCCAGGAGGCCATAGCGGTCCCACTCGTTCTCCCAGCTGTCCCTGAGGTTGTACCAGATGACGCGGTCCACGTCGGTCACGGCGTAGTTGATCATCGTGCGCAGCATATAGGCGCCCTGGGTATCTTCGTCCACTCCAGGCGGCGATTGCGCGCAGGTGGTCCAACCTACCTCAGTGATCCAGATCTCCAGGTCCTTGGAGGTATGCTGGGCCACCAGCCAGTGCACGAAGTCCACGAGGTCGCGGCAGAGCCCCTCCTTGGGCCGGAGAAGGTCCTCCTCGGGCTGGCCCTCCACCCCGATGGTGGTAGCGTAGGGGTGATAGGCCAGGGCATCGATATAGTCGGCGGCGCCCCTGGAGAGGTAGGCGTCGAGGTCGGACGGGCCCAGGCCGGCCACGCCGCCCATGACGATCCTGGCCCCGGGATCGGCGGCCCGGATCTCGGGTGAGGCCGCGGCGAGCAGGGCCACGTAGGCGTCAGCATCCGGGGCAGGCTGCCAGAAGAGGTCGATGTTCTGCTCGTTCCACACCTCCCAGGCGGAGACGCGGCCGGCATAGCGGGAACAGACCACCGAGACGTAGTCTTTCCAGGCGTCGATATCGGTTGGAGGCCAGTTCCACTCGTGGCCCCCGTTGGCCCAGGCCGGAGAGGTGCCCAGGATACCCAGGACGTTGATGCCCCTCTCCAGCGCTTCCGCCACCACCCGGTCGGCCCCCGCGAAGTTCCACGAACCCTCGCTGGGCTCCAGGTCCGACCAGGCGAAATCGCAGCGCAGCCAGGTGATGCCGGCATCTGCCATGGCGTCCAGCTCTGCTTCTATGTCGGCGGCGCCAAAAAGCTTGATATGGCTGGAGGCGACGCCGAACCGCTCGCTAAGCGAGCTGGAGACGATCGCGGTTCCCGTGCCCGGACCCGCGGCTGCCCTGTCCGGGCAGGCAGCGCCGGGAGCGAGGAAACCAGCCAGGAACAGGACCGCGACAACGACCATGGCGGACCTGCGCATGCACACCTCCTGGATGAAACGGCGATTACAGCCTGCAGCCGTGACCTGTTTACTGTATCGGCTCGCCCGGCCCCCGCTTGAACCGCCCGCTTCCCGCTATGCCTGGGTGTTCCTGATGCGGCCGTAGTAGGAATCCGCCAGATAAAGAGGCTGCATCGGGCAGTGACCGGTCACGCGGTCCTTGGTGGCGAGGACGGTGGTGGGCAACCTGGTGGTGGCAAAGAAGATGGTGTCGTGGCCCACGCATAAGCCCAGCAGCACATTGAGTTGGCTGCCCTCTCTCTCCAGGGCCACTGCCTGGGCGGCGGGGTTGCAGGCGCCCTCATAGGTGCCGGGGTTTATCTTCTCCCCATCCGCGACGCCGAATTCCTCCTTGGCGATACCGCCAAGCTTGCAGCAGACCGAGACTACCTCGAAGCCGTCGCCCTCGAGGATCTCGGCGAGCGTCGCAGCTTCCCTCCGCAGTCCCACGCAGAAGGCAATGCCCAGCCTGCTGATGCCCAGCCTGCGGGCGAAATCGACGAGTTCCTCGACCCTGGTCTTCTTGCAGTAACCGGCAGCTTCCACGACCGATGACACCCTGGCGATCTCCGCGAGGTCTCCATTGATCACCGCCCGGCTGGCTTCCTTTATCTCTTCCTCATACCTGGTCGAAGGGCAGAAGGCGGGCGCATGGTCGAAGACGTTGAGGTAGCAAAGCGGCGCCGCACAGCCCGAGCACTTAGCCGGTTTCATGGAAGCTCCTTTCGGATGGACCTTCGGAACCTATACCCCTACATCATATCAACCGGACGGGAATGATGCTCCGGGTCCGGGTGCGGTCTTCCAATAAATGCGGGCAGGTGATAACATTACGGCGCGGCTTTGGGCTGACCGAGGGTGGGGAGGAGAGTATGTCGGTTTACCCGCGCATCGGCGGGAGACTTGTAAGGCCGCCCCTGGAGATGATGCGGGCGGCATCGGGTCTTTTCCGTCTGCACGGCAAGGTCGGCGAGCTGCTCCCCCTGGAGCGCGTGCTGTGTACGGCCTTTTTCAGGGAGCCTGACCGCATCCCGGTCACCCACTTCCTGCTGGGCGCGGCGCGCAGGCTTACCGGTATATCTTACGAACAGCTCTCCCGTGACCCGGAGATGGCGGCGGACGCCTACATCGCCGCCAACGAGATCCTGGGCGGAGATGTCCTTTACACCGTCATCGACCTCTCGGTGGAAGCGGGGGACTTCGGGCAGGAGATAGTGTATCCTCCCTATAGCACGGCGCATCCAAACTACGACAATCCCCGCATCGCCACGCCTGGCGATTACGAGCGCCTGGAGGTCTTCGACCCGCGCAAGTCCCCGCGCATGGGCATGGGTATCGAGCTGGGAAGGATACTCTCGAAGAAGGCCGGTATCCGTTACCCAGTCATGGGATTCATCTTCGGGCCCCTGGGGGTGCTGGCCATGATGCGGGGGGCCCAGAGGCTCTTCGTGGACTGTCTCAAGTACCCGGAGAAGGTGAAGGCTGCCCTCGAGACCATCACGGAGGTGCTCGTCGATTATGCCCGAGCTCAGTGCGACACAGGCGTGGATTCGGTGATGCTGGATACTCTCTTCGGGTCCCAATCGGGGATCTCCCGCGAGCTGTGGGTGGAGATGGAGGGAGTTTACGTAAAACGCATCGCCGACGAGATAAGGCGCAACGGAGCCCTGGTCTCGCTGCACAACTGCGGTACCCGCCCCTATCTCGACCTGCAGCTCGAGTACATGGAGCCGTTGATCGTGTCGCTGGCCGACGTGCCGGACGATTGCGATGACCTGGCGGAATTGAAGCGAAAATACCACGGCAAGACCGCTATCGCCGGTTTCGTAAGCACTGATGCGATACTCATGGAGTCTCCCCGGCGCATCATGGAGATCGCCCGGGAGCAGATACGCATCATGGCCCCGGGCGGCGGCTTCGTGCTGGCGCCGGTATGCGAATACCCGCCCAATGCCGACCTGATAAACGCGCTGGCCATAACGCGGGCAGCCGCGGTGCACGGCCGGTATCCGATCAAATGAGGGTGAGGGAAGATGGACAACAAGGACGAGATACTCGATGCCATAGCCGCGGCGGTGAGGCGGGGCGCGGATGACGAGACGGTGTCGCTCTGCGAGAAAGGCCTGGCGGGCGGGATAGAACCTCGCGAGATCGTCACCGACGGGCTCTGCCGGGGCATGCACGAGGCCGGGGAGCTCTACGAGAGCAACGAGTTCTTCCTACCCGAGCTGCTCATCGCCTCCGAAGCCATGCACGCCGGCATCCAGACCGTCACCCCCTCGCTGAAGTCGGCGGAGGATGCAGGGGGTGGAGAGACGGTTGTGCTGGGCGTGGTCGAAGGCGACGTGCACGAGATCGGCAAGAACCTGGTGGCGGTAATGCTCGAAGCGGAGGGACACCGCGTCATCGACATGGGGCATGATGTAGCCCCCGAGAGGTTCCTTGCGGCGCTGAACGAGAACGGCGCACGCGTCCTCGCCCTTTCGACCATGATGACCACCACCCTGCCTAACATGCGCCGCACGGTAGAGCTTGCGCTGGCGCTGGAAGCAAGGCCGGTCATCATCGTGGGGGGAGCGCCCCTGACCGCGGCCGTGGCCGAAGATATGGGCGCCCACGGTTACGAGAAGAACGCCGCCAGGGTGCCGGGACTCATCAAGTCCCTGCTGGGATAGAGCACGAGGTCGACGTTCCGGACCCTCTCAGTCTAGCCGGTTTTCCGCGATAGCCGTGGCCAGCGACCTCCCCATCTCGTAGGCCTTCCGCTTATCCCGTTATCGCCAGCACCTTCATCGCGGCCTCCTCCCGCGCTCAGCGCAGGTGATCCATCAGGTTTCGTAGCCCAAAGCCTTCTTCACCAGCTCGATGATGTGGAAGTTCTCCAGCTCCGCCGCGGCGGCCGGCTTGCGCAGGTTGAGAACGCACAGGGGGCAGAGATAGGCCATGGCCTGGGCGCCGTGGTCCACAGCGTCGCGGACGTTGCGCTCCTTGATCTGCATGGCCTTGTCGCGGTCCCTGGGCATCATGGGCGAGCCGCAGCAGAGGGCGAACCTGCGGTCGTATTCCCTCTCCACTCTGTCCACCCCGATGAGGCTGAAGAGCTCGTCCAGCTGCTCGTCCTTCCAGGGCGTGTAGCGCGAGGCGCAGGGCTGCTGGTAGGCCACACGCAGGCCGAGCGGTCTCACCTCGGCGGCATGCTCCTTAACGTAGTCCAGGAGGTACTCGATGATGTGCACGGGTCGGAAGGGCACCTCGATGCCGTAATCCTTGACCATGGTGGCCAGCAGGGCGTAACAGTCATCGTGGTAGAAGACGATCTCGGGCGCGCCGGTCGCGGCCAGGTTGTCCGCCACCCGCTGGGCGCCCTCGCGCACCGGTGTCTCGTAACCGAGATGTACCCATCCCACGTTGCAGAAGTAATCGCCGCCCTTGAGCACGGTCAAACCCTCGAAGAGGGGCCCATCGAAGAGGCCGGGCAGGAAATCGCCCACGCTGCACAGGGAGAGTACCGGGTTGCCGGCGTCGCCCGCGATCACCTGGCTGGGGGCATTGGGCATATTGCGGAAGACCTCCGTGTTCTGCTCGGGGATGTTGAGGACCCCCGTCTCCTCCTGGCGTGTGAGGATGAGATCGAAGGGGTTGGCCCCTTTTTCACAGAACTGGTTGCAGGCCACGCAGGTCACACACTGGCCCACGATCTCCGGGGTCTCCCCTTCCAGGAGCCGCCGGAACTGCGCGATGGACTGTTCGCGGCCGTAATCGACATAGGGGCACAACAGCACGCAGTCGCCGCACAGGTCGCACTTCTCCTCGATGAACATCGCTCCCTCCTCAGCTTTACTTGGCCAGCAAGCGGTTGGCCTTCTTACCTTTAAGGTAGTCCTTATCATACCAATTGTGATAACGCGATTGCAGGAAGGGTGCATGCACGAGAGACCGTCATCGAGCGGATGATCGCTACTTGCGGGCACCCGGGCCTGCGAAGAGGTTGACAACAAAATCCTGTTAGTTATATAACTAACTGACATGAGGCTGGTGGCACATACGCTCACAGAGGAGCGGAGGCGGCGATGCGCGGGAAGACACGACTAAACGCGGTGGTCAACATCGTTATGTTCGCAATCCTGCTGATCGCCTCGGTGAGCGGTATCCTCCTCGGCACAGCACGTTCCGGGAGTTATGGAACTGGGGACATAGCGGAACCGGCGGCTCAGGCGAGCCGTCCCGGAGGACTGCTACATCTCTGGATACACCTGCATATCGCCACCTGTGCCGTCCTGCTGGCGCTGATAACAACCCATCTGCTGCTGCATATCCCTTACATCAAGAAACTGCCCCGGTTGCTCGCCGGGCGCAGTTCACCCCGACGCCAGGACGAGCACCGGCAGGAAGGAAGGCCGGATTGGCAAGGGTCAGGAACATCAGTCGGGATCAAATAGTCGAAGCGGCCAAGACCGTCTTGCAGCACCGGGGACCCGAGGCCTTGACCATCAAGGCAGTCGCCGAGCAGGCCTCCGTAACCCAAGGCACGATCTATTATTATTTCAAGGCCAAGGAAGACCTCGTCAATGCGGTGATCCGTTCTGCGGTCGACGAACAGATCGAGCGCTTCGACGCCGCTTTCGCGAGCACACATGATGAGCTCATGAGGATAGAACGGACCCTCGACGCGGTCAGGGAAGCCTTCCTCAAAGACGATGACTTCCATCGCCGGTTATTCGGTCTGGTCGCGAAGGGCCTGGCCGACGAGGGTTCTGCCCGCGAGATGCAGTTGATCATGGAGAGGCTGAGCGCCACTATGGACAAACACCTTCGCGCGGCGATAAGCGATAAGACCAGGTTACCGGTGCCGGTCGAGCACATCGGCAGGATCCTCAGGGCCACATTCGACGGCCTGGCCCTGCAGTCCCTCTTCGACAAGGAAATCGACATCGACGCGGTGTTCGATTCGCTCAAGGTGATCATCCTGGCTCTCTATGGTCACGATAGGGCGGAGTAAGCGAGCGGCCGGGACACAGCCCCGTATCAGACCACCGCCGTTCGCCCCGCCCGGTAAGCATCGGGCGACCCCGCGGACCTGGCATCAGGTCTTGATGTCGCTTCCCCCGGAACAGCCGATCTTTCGCTTCATCCCTTCTCCGGGACACCTGCTTTCGGCGCATATGAGCCCAGGTGGGTGTGTTATAATTTAAAAGCCCTCGGCATACATCTTCAGTGTTTGGAGGCGTTTTCATGTGCGAATTCTGCAGTAAACACGGCCAGGGCAACCGCTGGTATCTGAACCCCGACAACTTCTCCGACGAGATGATGAAAGACCCCCAGCGCGTAAAGACCCTGGAGAAAGTGGCGGGATGGGGCATCGAGTATTATATCGATTTCACCTCACGCATGACCCAGCTCGCGAACCTCCCGGTCATCGGCAAGGCGGTGAAGGCGGCGATCAACCGCGTGGCCCCCAACGAGCACGGCGGCCAGGTGGTCTCCCTCGAGGACTCCCTGCGACTCCTGGAGTACGCCCGGGACTTCGTGCTCCTCCCCTGTGAGTGCCGTAAGCTGGTGGGCAACCGCGACGACATGGTGTGCCTTAACTTCGGGCCCATCAAGGGACTGCAGAGGCGCTTCCTGCCCGACGGGCCCATGGAGGAGCTGACCCTTGACGAGGCCCGGGAGACCGTGCTGCGCAGTGACGAGCGCGGCCATTTCCACCAGGTTCTCTACGCCAAGGTCCCCTTCCCTATCTGCATATGCAACTGCGATGCGCGGTACTGCACCTCGCTCAAGCAGCGTTGGGCCAACAACATCGAGGCGGCCATCTTCAAGGGGCACGAGCTGTGCGCGGTGGACGACGAGCTGTGCCGTTTCTGCGAGAACCCCGTATGCCTGACCCGCTGCAGTTTCCATGCCCTTCACTACGACCCCGAAGCGGGCAGAATACACGTACACGCCGCGGACTGTTTCGGCTGCGGGCTCTGCCGCTCCGACTGCCCGCGGGGAGCGCTGTCACTGGTGTCGCGCGAGGGCGTACCCGCGGCGGCGGGGAGGTGGTGAGCATGGCGGAATACCGGGTCAGGGTGGGCGAGTGCGACGCCGAAGCGTGTGGGAGGCTCTGTCAGGAAACGTGCCCCCGGGGAGTGTTTCTCGCCGTGCCCCGCGAGAAAAACCGCTCCAGGCACGGCGCCGACCCCCGCTACCGCATCGTGCCCCGCTTCGCTGGTTTCTGCGACGGTTGCGGGGAATGCCTGCCGGTATGCGGACAGAACGCGATCAGCATCACCTCGCGCGGCACCGGAAAAGAGCTGTCTCCAGCGGCCAAGGTATGGTAGGGCGGGCGGGTGTAAACGGAGGCGAGTAGGCCGGTCCGGCCGTGGTGTCCTGGGGATTCGAACACGGGTAATAACTGTTTGTCGAGGACGGTCGGGGGTATCACGGTTTTGTATCGCACAAGGTTTCCAGGTCTTTGCGATTTCCATTTGCATATTCATGTAATGAGTTTATATATTGTACGTGCCGGCAATATTCTCGACACCCAAGCAGCGTCAGGGCGAATCGGTTATTAAGAGGAGGGATTACGCATGGCATTGACCTATGGGACCGACGAGTGGAACCAGGCTTACGACGCGCTGGTCAAGGAGAGGACTGAGAGCCAGTCCAAACCCTACGTGATGGGAACACCGGAATGGGTGGCCCAGTACGAGGAGCTTATCCAGAACGACGCGGAATACAAGGAGGCCGCCAAGGACTGGGAGGGCTCGGTGGTCATCAAGATCCTGGCCAAGCCGGAGATCGGATTGGATAAGGACCTCTACATGTTCATGGACCTGTGGCACGGCGACTGCCGCTTCGTGAAGATCGTGCCCGCGGAGGTCGGCGAGTCCGCGGACTACGTGATCACCGGCGAATACGAGCGCTGGCGCGCGGTCATGGCCAAGGAGCTGGATACCATCAAGGGGATGATGCAGGGCAAGCTCAAGCTCAAGGGAGACCTGCCCACCATCGTGCGCGCGGTGAAGGCCTCCGCCCGCCTGGTGGACCTCTCCGCCTCTACCGACTGCAGGTTCCCCGACGAGCTGGACGCCGCTGGGATCGAGGACCTGCGCGCGCTGCTGAAGAGGGCAGAGGACGAGTTCGGGATCTAATCGAGGCTAGAGGCAACGTTATCTCGAGTTCCCGGGCATTTCGCCCGGGAACTCGTTGGCAAGGCAGGACACTGGCGGCTTTGCGCTGTCGGTGAGGACACATCGCAATATCCCGGGGAGAGACCCCAGGGTACAACCGGAGGTGGTTTTCATGGCCTACGACAAGGACCTCTCGTTCATCTACAAGAACTACACCAGGCTCGTCTTCGGCATCAACAGCGTCAACGACCTGGGAGCGGAGGTCGACCAGCTCAAGTGCTCCCGGGCCTTCATCGTCACCGACAAGGGCCTGGTCGAGGCGGGCCTGGCGGAAAAGGTGGAGAAAGCCCTGGGGAGCAGGTATGTCGGGACATTCGATGATGTCCCCCAGGACTCGGGGTACCATATCGTGAACAAGGCGGCGGAGCTCGCGCGGGAGAAGGGGGCCGACTGCCTGGTTAGCGTGGGCGGCGGCAGCGTCATCGACACCGCCAAGGGCATGGCCATCATCGTCTCCGAGGGCGGCAACCTCCAGGACTACCAGGGATTCCAGATGCTCACCCATCCCATCACCCCGCATATCGTCATCCCTACCACGGCGGGAACGGGCAGCGAGGTCACCTACGCCTTCGTCATCAAGGACTGGGAGAAGAACCAGAAACTGCTCTACGGCGACGACTACCTCATGCCCAACACCGGCATCCTCGATCCGGTGATGACCGCGAGCATGCCCCCCATGGTGACCGCCATGACCGGCATGGACGCCCTCACCCACGCCATCGAGGCCATCCACGCCCTGCAGTCGGAGCCCATCTCGGACACCCTGGCCTTTGGCGCCATCCGGCTGATCATGGAAAACCTGCCCATCTGCGTGGAAAGAGGCGACGACCTGGTGGCCAGAGGACAGCAGCAGATAGCCGCCACCATGGCCGGCATCGCTTTCTCCAACGCCCAGGTGGGGTTGGTGCACGCCATGGCCCATTGCGTCGGCGCTCTCTACAAGGTGCCCCACGGCATTGGCAACTCCATCCTCCTGCCCCACGTGATGATGTACAACATGGACGAGGCCGCGGACCGCTACGCGCTCGTGGCAGAGGCAATGGGCGTCAAAGAGAAGGGCATGAGCGACGAGGAGGCGGGTGGGGCGGCGGTGGACGCGATATTCGAGTTCACCAAAAAGCTGGGGCTGCCGCAATCCCTGCGCGAGGTGGGCGTGCTGGAGGAAGGCCTGGGCGAGGCCTCGGAGATGGCCTTGTGCGACGGCTCGGTGGTCTACAATCCCAAGATGGTGTTCGAAGCCGAAGAGGTCCTGGGGGTATACAAGAAGGCCTTCTAGGCCGTCACTCCAGGGTGGAACCGCGTAAAGCGTTAAGGAGGGTATGCGCATGGTGGATGTGAAACTGGCGCCTGGAGCGGAAGAGGTGGCCATGGCGGGCATGATCGCGGAGATGATCAAGGCCAACCTGGAGAAGCCGGAGAAGCTCAAGGACTTCAACAGGCTCAAGTCCAGGGTCCATATCCTGGCGGAGGATGCCGAGACCGAGATGACCATGGTCTTCGACAAGGGCAGCCTGACGGTCTACGGTGGCAAGGAAGGCAAACCCGACCTCTCCATCGTCACCGACGCCGCTTCCCTGCTCGATATGGCCAATCTCCAGATCAAGTTCGGGATGCCCTGGTATTTCGACGAGACCGGCATGGGCGTGGTGAAGAAACTGCTGAAACGGGAGCTCAAGATCAAGGGCATGTTCACCCACCTGATCGCGCTGACCCTGCTCAGCAAGATCATGTCCTTGAACTGACGATAGGAAGCGGCCGCGCCGGCGGCGAAAGCAATGTGGGAGGAAACATGGCGTAAGGCGGCGGAGAGCGCCCGCGGTCCCGCGAGCGCCCTCGCCCTCCAAGCGCCGCATGCTTAAGTGGGGTGATGAGAATGGCTCTCGGCAACATGGGCAAGGCACTGGAGGTCGACCTGACCTCCGGGACCACGCAGGAATTCGAACTGGACGAGGCGATGTGCCGCGATTTCATCGGCGGGACGGGCCTGGCGGCCAAGCTCCTCTTCGACCGCGGCGACCTCGATGCGGGACCCCTGGACCCAGACAACCTGCTCATCTTCGCCACCGGTCCCCTCACCGGTATCGGCTTCTCGGGCTCGAGCCGTCTCTCGGTAGGAGCGCGCTCTCCCCTGACCGGCGTCTGGGGACAGGCCTCCTGCGGTGGCAACTTCGGCCCCGAGCTGAAGAGGTGCGGCTACGACGCGGTGATCTTTAAGGGGAAGGCCGATGCGCCGGTATTCCTGCTCCTGGGTAACGACTCGGCCGACCTGCTTCCCGCCGACGACCTCTGGGGCATGGACACCTACGAGACCACCGATATCCTCAAGGAGCGTTACGGCAAGGGCGGCAAGGTGCTGGCCATCGGCCCGGCGTCGGAGAACCTGGTCCCCTACGGGGCCATCGTCAACGATTACGGCCACATCTTCGGCCGCGCCGGCATGGGCACGGTGATGGGCTCGAAGAACCTCAAAGCCATCGTGGCGGAGGGCAACAAGAAGCCGGAATACGCGGACCCCGAGAAGGTCAAAGCCATGCAGGAGGCCCACCGCGACGAGGTGAAGGACAACATCTTCTGCGGCGCCCTCTCGGCCTTCGGCACCGGGGCCAATATGGAGGCAAAGATGTTCGAGGGCGATGTCCCCACCCGCAACTGGGGGCAGGGTCTGTGGGAGGAGGGCGCGGAGAAGCTCTCCGGCATCGCCCTGGCCGACAGCTTCATCGTCGACCATGCCAGCTGCCGTGGCTGCGCGGTGCGCTGCAAACCGGTGGTGGAGGTGAAAGAAGGGCCCTACGCCATTCCCAAGGGACCTGGACCGGAGTACGAGACCCAGGCTTCCTTCGGGACCATGCTCTTAAACGACAATCTGGCATCGGTGTGCAAGGCCAATGACTTCTGCAACCGCGCCGGCATGGACACTATCACCTGCGGCGCGACCATCGCCTGGGCCATGGACTGCTTCGAGCACGGCATCCTCAAGCCCGAGGACTACGATGGCATCAAGCTGGAGTGGGGAGACATCGATACGGTCATAGAACTGCTGCCCAGCATCGTCGCCAAGGAGGGCAAGCTGGCACAGCTGCTGGCCAAGGGCTCGCGCGCCGCCGCCGAGGAGGTCGGGAACGGGGCCGACGCCTATCTTACCGACTCCAAGGGGCTTGAGGCAGCCATGCACGACCCCCGCTGCAACTGGGGAGACGGCCTGGCCTATGCCGTGTCCATCCGCGGCGCCTGCCATGTATCCAATATGACCTTCCTGTTGGAGTGGGGCGCCATAGAGTACCCGGAGCTAGGGCTGGACAAGAACTACCAGAACCAGTCCGCCGAGTTCAAAGCGGAGGCGGCGGCCCTAACCGCGGACCTCGGCTGCATCTTCAACAGCGCCTGCTGGTGCAAGTTCCCCGGGACCACCTTCACGGTGACACAGTGGGCGGAGCTGTTCAGCGCCGTGGCGGGTTATGACTGGGACTATGAGAAGATGATGGAGGCGGGGGCGCGGGTATGGTTCCTGCAGCGCTGCCTGGGCCATATCTGGGGCGCTACGGGGGCGGACGACCGCATCGGCCAGCGGATCATGACCCCGGTGGACGACGGCGGCATCGCCGGCTCGGTGCCGGACATGGACACCATGCTGCGCGAGTTCTACGAATACCGCGGCATGACCTCGGACGGCATACCTACCCGGGAGACGCTGGAAAGGTACGGCCTGGGCGACGTGGCCGACCGCATGAACCTCTAACCGACATACCGATGCCAACGACGCGCAGCACTGGGGCCGGCACTTATACTGGCCCCAGCCGGCATTACGTAAGCAGGCACCACGCTCTGTAATCCGCTGGTCCACCCGCCCTGCTCCGTCTTTTCCCCGTAGGGTGCGGGCCAGCATTATACTGGCCCCAGTCGCCATTACGTAAGGCTTACGCCAGGTCTGTGAATCTCCAAACGGCAAGGCAAATACGAGCTTCCAGGGTCGACGCAGGAAGAACATGCATTCGATGGTGACTAGCCTCGCCAAAAGTTATAGAATATTAACGCTTGCTTAATACAAGCGGTGTCGGTGTTCCAAGAGTATTCGAAGATTGTCCAGTTAAGATCCCAGCGCGCGTTGTCGCGCGGTGAATTAAAGTCCCATAGGGCTTCTCGACCCTCGCGAGGAGGTGGTGGATGAGAACGGCTTTCACGTACTTCAATGGCAGCACGGTTTAATAAGGGAGGTGAGGTAGTTGCCAAGCTGGAAGGACAATGTAGATGTTATCGTCCACGAGGGCAAGATAAGCGTTCCCTATTCCTGGACGGTGGGGAGCACTTTGAGCCGGTTCTACTGCGAACTGCGGGACAACGGCAAGATCTGGGGCAACCGCTGCCCCAGCTGCGGTAAGGTCTTCGTCCCCCCCAAGATCAAGTGCATCGACTGCTACGAGGATCTCCACGACTGGATCGCCCTGCCGGGTACCGGCACGGTGGAGACCTACACGGTGGTACGCTACGAGGAGCCCGTGCTCCATCCCCGCAAGGCGCCCTTCGTCTACGCCGTGATAAAGATGGACGGAGCGGACACCGGCCTGGTCCACATAATCGGCGGCGTGGACCCCGAGCAAGTAAGAGTAGGCATGCGAGTGGAAGCGGTATTCGAGGCTAAGCGCGAGGGCAATATCCTCGATATCAAGCACTTCCGCCCCATGAAGTAGGGAAGCGGGGTGAGGTACATGGAAAAAGTAGCGATAATCGGCGTTGGATTCACCAAGTACGACCGTAACAGCCCCCTCACCTTCGCGGAGATGGTCTTCGAGGCCACCAGCAAGGCCATCGCGGACGCGGGGATATCCAAGGATGACGTGGACAACGTCGTCTCCGCTTCCAGCGACTTCTGGGACGGCCGCACCATCTCCAGCATGGCCATCTCGGACGCTTCCAACGCGTTCGGGAAGGACATCACCACCGTCGAGGGGGACGGCACATTCGCCGCCCTCTACGGCATGATGCGCATCCTCTCCGGCAGCTTCGG
Organism: Actinomycetota bacterium; assembly: GCA_040757835.1. NCBI lineage: Bacteria > Bacillati > Actinomycetota > Actinomycetota bacterium. The sequence continues at coordinate 52,401 of JBFLWJ010000010.1, read as the reverse complement.
CGTCACCGTTGTCTGCGCCCACCACAAGGGCACGGAGAGCAGCATGAACGGCATCACCAATTGCGCCTTCGACCCGCTGGTGGAGAGGAGGCTAGGGATTGACGCCGTCTCGTCCGCGGCCCTGCAGGCGCGCAGGTACATGAACAAGTACGGCCTTTCGGAGGAGCAGTTCGCGCTGGTTTCGGTGAAGAACCACGGCAACGCCATGCGCAATCCCCTGTCCCTCCTGCCCATGGAGATCACCGTGGACGACGTGATGAACTCGCGCAAGATCGCCGATCCCCTGAAACTGCTCGACTGCTCCCCCGTCACCGACGGTGCCTGCACCCTGGTACTGGCGGCGGAGCGGTTCGCCAAGAAGATGACCACCAACAAGAAGCGGGTATGGTTGAAGGGCGTGGGCCACTGCGCCGACGCCTTCCGCCTCGGAGACCGTGACCTTGCGGACACCCGCGCTCTCAAGCGGGCCGCCAAGCGGGCCTACGCCATGGCCGGCATCGACGACCCCCGCAAGGAGATCGACTTCGCCGAGGTCTACGACGCCTTCTCCTACATGGAGCCGCTGTGGCTGGAGGGGCTGGGCATCTGCGACGACGGCAAGGGCTGCGAGTACCTGGAGCGCGGTTACTTCGACTACGGAGGCAAGCTCCCGGTGAACGCCTCGGGAGGCCGCCTCTCGGCCAATCCCGTGCAGTCAGCGGGCCTTTACGCCATGGCCGAAGCGACCCTGCAGCTGCGGGGAAAGGCTGGAAAACACCAGGTGAGAAACGCCGAGACAGCCCTGGTCCACGGCATCAACGGCATGTGCGGACAGTCCCACTGTGTCTGGATCCTGGGGAAATAAGGAGGTGACGTGAAATGGGTAAACGAGTAGGTATTATCGGAGTCGGCCAGACCCACCACGCCGCCAAGCGTTTGGACGTCTCGGGCGTTGAGCTCATCGCCGAGGCCGTTACCCGGGCCCTGGACGACGCGCAGTTGACCATGGGCGACATCGACGCCATCGTCATCGGCAACATGGACCACTTCGAGAACATCAACTACGTGGACATGTGGGCTACCGACGGCCTGGGGTCGTGCATGAAGCCGGTCTTCAAGGTGACCACCGGCGGCACCACCGGCACCACCGTGGGCGCCTGCGGATACTACCACGTAGCCAGCGGCCTCTTCGACGTGGTCCTGGCCGTAGGCTGGGAGAAGAACTCGGAATCGGATACGCAGGCGGCCATCGCCACCTGTGCCAACCCCACCCTGGAGAGAGACCCCTTCGCCGGGGCCATCGGGCCACTGGCCACCGAGTATTCCATGTATATGAAGGCCTACGGGGCCACCGAGAGCGATTCGGCCATGGTGGCCGCCCGTGACCGCAACAACGCCCTCAACAACCCCTACGCCCACTCGCGGCAGGCGGTGACCGTTGAGGACGTGCTCAACTCCCCCATGCTCTCCTACCCGGTGAAGTTCCTCGACATGTGCCCGCGTTCCGACGGGTCATGCGCGGTCATCTTCGCCACCGAGGAGAAGGCAAAGAAGCTCTGCCCCAAACCGGCATGGGTGCACTGCTCGGTAGTGCGCCACGACTACACCCACTTCGGGGACCTGGAGTGGAAGTTCATGCCCACCCTGGAGCGGGCCTCCGCGGCGGCCTACAAGCTGGCGGGCATCACTAACCCCCTGAAGGAGTTCGACGTGGCCGAGCTGTATATCCCCTGCTCCACATGCGGGGTGAAGTGGATGGACTCCCTGTGGTTCTGCGAGCACGGCGGTGCGCCGAAGCTCATCCGCAAGGGCACCTTCGACATGGACGGCCAGCTGCCCATCAACCCTTCCGGCGGAGTGATCTCCACCAACCCCATCGGCGCCACCGCCCTCATCCGCGTGGGCGAAGCGGCCTGGCAGATCATGGGAAAGGCGGGCGCCCGCCAGGTACCCAATGTGAAGAAGGCCCTGTGCACCGGGTTCGGAGGCTGCAGCTGGACGGACCTGATGATCCTAGGCGCGGACCTGCCCTGAGGCTGGAGGAGGTGACATTCATGGGAATATACGAGGACAAGAGGAAGAGGACGCACACCCCCGAGGGCTACGAGCTCCTGACCCAGGAATCCGGCCACCTGGAATACAACTTCCACTGGCACCTGGGGTATTACTGGAGTAAGTACCTGGCCGAGCTGCGGGACAATAAGCGCTTCATGGGCATCAAGTGCCCGCAGTGCGGAACCGTCTACAACCCCCCACGCGTCAATTGCGGCAAGTGCTACGTGGAGATGAACGAGTGGGTAGAACTCGCCGATGAGGGCACGCTCGAGGGCTTCACCATCGTCCGCTTCCCCTACATCGACCCCAACAACGGCGGTTGGAAGCAGGTGCCCTTCACCTCCATCTGGGTGACCCTGGACGGGGCCGACACCCGCATGATGCATTTCTGCAACGAGTTCGACGAAAAGGACCTCGATGTGGGGATGCGCATGCGCGCGGTATGGAACGAGGAGCGCACCGGAAGCATCCACGACGTGAAGTACTTCGAAGTGGTCAGGGAGGCTAAGCCGGCGAAGAAGGCAGCGGCCAAGAAACCCGCAAAGAAGGCGGCTGCTGAGAAACCGGCCAAGAAGCCTGTGAAAAAGGCCGCGGCGAAAAAGCCGGCCAAGAAGGCAGCGAAGAAGGCCGCCAAAAAGTAAGCCCGGACTGACGAGCGAGCTGAGGGGGCTGAGGTGACTCGGCCCCCTTCCTTAATGGGGTCAGGTCTAGTTTTTTGGATTCCATAATATGGTAAGCTACACATTCTTGCTGCATATAGGCGAGCATATGTATGATAATCGCTAAGATACCGCGGTATCCAAAAAACAAGACTTGACCCCATAGACGATAAAGGAGGGGGTATGGAGATAAGGAACGTCTTCGTGCTGGGGGCGGGGTACATGGGAAACGGCATCGCCCAGGTCTCCGCCCAGGCGGGCTACAGGGTGACCATGTGCGACGTCAGCGAGGGATGCCTGCGGTCAGGGATGGATGCCATCGAAAGCTCCCTGGGAAAGTTCCTTGCCAAAGAGAAGATAGGCCGAGATGAGCACGACTCGGCACTTGCCAGCATCACCACCACCTGCGACCTGGAGGAGGCGCGCGATGCCGATATCGTGGTGGAGGCGGTGCCCGAGAAGCCGGAGCTGAAGAAAGACGTCTTCGCCAGGCTTGACAGCATCTGCCCGCCCCGTGTCATCCTCGCCACCAACACCTCGGCTATCCCCATCTCCTCTATCGCTGCCGCCACCGCCCGTCCGGACAAGGTGGTGGGCATCCATTTCTTCGGCCCGGTTCCACTGCTGAAGCTGGTCGAGGTGATCAAGGGGCTGCTCACCTCGGACGAGACCATGTCCACGGCGGACGCCTGGGCGCGCAGCCTGGGCAAGGAGACGGTGCTGGTGCTCAAGGACCACGCCGGCTTCGTGGCCAACCGCGCCAGCATACCCTCGAGCATCGAGGCCGTGCGCATGATCGACGAGGGGTTGGCCACCCCCGAGGAGATCGACCGCGCTACCGGCGGATACGACTTCGGGGTAGGGCCACTGCAGATCCTGGACAACGCGGGCCTGGACGTGGGGATGAACGCCGCCATGGCCATCTACTCAGACACCGGGGACCCCAAGTTCTTTCCCCCCCCGCTCATGCGCCGCATGGTGGCGGCGGGCCTCATCGGCCGCAAGGCCGGCAGGGGGTTCTACGACTACTCCAGCGGAAAGCGCGAGAGTTACCTTTCCATCAACGATGCGAGCGAGGAGGAACGCGAGAGGCGCCTCGCGGGCCTGTTGCAGCGCTTCATCATGCCCAACATGCTGGAGGCGATACGGCTGCTGGAAGCGGGGGTGTCCACGGTGGACGATACAGACAAGGCCAACCGCCTGGGCTTCAACCTCCCCCAGGGGTTCCTGGAGATAGCCGACGGGCTCGGCCTGGACGAGGTCTTCAAGGCGGCCATGGGCTTCTACGAACAGACCGGGGACGCGAAGTTCTTCCCCCCTCCCCTGCTGCGCCGCATGGTGGCGGCGGGCATGCTGGGGCGCAAGAGCGGCCGCGGGTTCTACGATTACACCGCGACTTGAAAACCCGCAGCCCATAACCGCCGGCCTTGCATCCATTTGAGCCCGGTTTAGTTGCAGTTATAATAGACTAGTCGGTCCAGGGTGAGGCACCAGTACCATGGATATGTGTAAGGCGTATGTGCTTCGCTGCGGTTACGGCCCGCCATGGGACCGCCGCCAATCGCAAGGCATCAAGATGTCCGTTAGTAGCTAGGAGGGGATCATGGAGAAGATCTGGCTGCAGAATTACGATTTTTTCGTGCCCGAGTCCATCCGCTATCCGAGGATACCCCTGTATCAACTGCTGGAGCTGACGTGCGTCAAGTACGACGAGAACGTCGCCACCATCTTCTTCGACCGTAAGCTGACCTACGGCGAGCTGCGCGACAACGTGCGCCGCATGGCCACCGCCCTCAAGGGCATGGGGGTGAGGAAAGGCGACCGCGTGGCCCTCATGCTGCCCAACTGCCCCCAGTTCATCGTCTCCTACTACGGCGTGCTTGAGGCGGGCGCCACCGTGGTCAACGTCAGCCCCCTGCACGTGGAGCGGGAGCTGGATTACGAGTTCAACGACTCCGGCGCGGAGACCCTAATCTACCTGGACCTCTTCGATGAGCGCATCCAGAACGTCAAGGGTTCCACTCCCCTCAAGCGCCTCATCGTCACCAGCATCACCGACTACATGGAGACGCCGGTGGACCCCTCGGCGGCCAAGGCCGAGGACACCTTCTGGTTCCGCGAGGTCATAGCCGGCTCGACCCCGGAGGTGCCGGACGTGGAGATAGACCCCGAGGTGGACCTGGCCGCCCTTCAGTACACCGGCGGCACCACCGGCCTGCCCAAGGGGGTCATGCTCACCCACCGCAACCTGCTGGCCAACGCCATGCAGTGCGCCCTGTGGGCCAAGGAGTTCTCGGAGCCGGGAAAGGACGTCTATCTCGACGTCATCCCCTTCTTCCACTCCTACGGCCAGACGGTGGGCATGAACAACGCCATCTTCAACGCCGCCACCATGGTCCTCATACCACAGTTCGAGATAAACATGCTCTTGCAGGCCATCCAGAAGTATAAGCCAAACTTCTTCCCCGGTGTCCCCACCCTCTACGTGGCCATCCTCAGCCATCCCGAGGCGCTTGATTACGGGGTGGACAAACTGAGGCTGTGCAACTCCGGCTCGGCCCCCATACCCATAGAGGTGATCAAGCAGTTCAGCAGCATATCCGGCGGCATCTTCTGCGAGGGCTACGGGCTCTCGGAAGCCTCGCCGGTGACCCACTCCAACCCCATCATGGGCATGCGCAAGGTGGGCTCCATCGGGGTGCCCTTCCCGGACACCGAGGCCAAGATCGTGGACGCGGAGACGGGAGAGAAGGAGATGGGCGTGAACGAGCCCGGCGAACTCATTATCCGGGGGCCCCAGGTCATGAAGGGCTACTGGGAGAAGCCGGAGGAGACGGCAGCCACGCTCAAGGGCGGCTGGCTCTACACCGGTGACATCGGCACCATGGACGAGGACGGTTACTTCTACATCGTGGACCGCAAGAAGGACATGATCATCGCCGGCGGCTTCAACATCTACCCGCGCGAGGTGGACGAGGTCCTCTACGAGCACCCCAAGGTGCAGGAAGCGGTGACCGTGGGCATCCCCGACGAGTACCGCGGCGAGACGGTCAAGGTCTACATCGTGCTCAAGGAGGGCGTGGAGTGCACCGAGGACGAGATCATCGCCTACTGCCGGGAGCGCCTGGCCGCCTACAAGGCGCCGCGCATGGTGGAGTTCCGCGCCGAGCTGCCCAAGACCATGGTGGGCAAGATCCTGCGCCGCACCCTGCGCGAGGAGGAGATCGCCAAGCAGAAGGGCGAAAAGGGCGAGTAGCAGGCACCACGCCTAACGGCCTAACCGGGGGCGCGCCGACGGCGCGCCCCCTACGTGTTTTGGACCTGGTCGCACTTGCCGATATTCTGCGGTAAGGAGGTGGTTATGGTGGAAAACTCCCAATGGGCGGTCTTCGGTATCGGCGCCGCGGCGGTGATCGTGGGCCTTGTCCTGGCCTTCCTGGGTTACCGGGGACGCAAGAAACTCGGCGTCATGGCGTCGACTCAGACCGTCAGCGCATCCGAGGCCGTCAATATAGCCCGCAACGCGCCGGGCAGACAGTTGGAACTGGTGGGGGCGGTAGCGGCCGACGAGCCCCTGCTCTCCCCCACCGGCAAGGTGCCCTGCGTCTATTACTCCTACAAGCTGGAGCACCGCGTGCAGAAGCGGGAGCGCGATGACCAGGGCAACTGGCACGCGGAGGAATCCTGGAAGACGGTGGAGTCCCGCGAGGAGCAGGTCCCCTTCAGGGTGTGTGACTCCAGCGGCGAATGCATGGTCTTCCCCGACGGGGCCGACATCGTCGCCGAGACGAGGACCGTGGACGGCCCCGGTACCGGACGCGAATATATGGAAGAGAGCGGCGTCGTGGGTGGGATCCTGGACAGCGTACTCGACGCCATGGACGACGATTACGAGAGCGTCCAGGGCTATCGCATAACCGAGGCGATGATCCGCGTCGGCCAGCCGGTGTTCGTCCATGGCACCGTCAAGCTCTCGGGCGAGTTCGCATCCCTCGGCAGGGGTGACGGCCCCTTCATCGTAAGCTACAGGATGGAGGAGGAGCTATCCAGGAAATACCGGCGCAACTCGGCCCTGCAGTACACTTTCGCGGCCATCCTGGCCATCGCCGGTATCGTCGGCATGGTCTACGCCGTCGCCTTCATGGCGAAATAGGTCAGAAGGGCAAGGAAGAGAAAGCGCTGTTCGCGCCCTCCACGGTGAGGTCGGAGACGCGGATGATCTCGTCGGAGAACATGTTCACGTAGCGGGTGGTGGAGTGCCCCACGTCGGTGATGACGGTGTAGTGGTTGAACCCCAGGCGCTTCTTCTCGCGCTTGAGGCCTTCCACCCAGGAACGCTCCAGGGGCGAGTCGCCGTCGGTGATCATGACCACGTCGGCCTCGCGGTAGTCCCTGGTCCGGAGGACCCCCAGCGCCGCCTCCATGGGTTTGACGAAGTCGGTGCCTCCGCCCAGGAAGAACTCGGCCATGCGCACCACGTCTTCCACCCGCTCCACGCCGGGGGGGAAGCGCAGGACCAGCAGGGGGTCGTCGTGCGCCCCGAACTCGATGACCGCGCAGTGGCGTTTCTTGCGCCAGGCCAGCTCCCGCAGGGCCAGGGCCACGGCCTTGGCCCATAGTTCCTTCTCACCGTGCATGGAGTAGCTCACGTCCACCAGCACCACCATGGGGCCGCGCTCGCCGGGGTCGTTGTGGCGGAGATGGTAGCAGAGGAGGCGCTGTTCGTGGTAGCGGCGGAAGAAGTCCCTCTTGAGTAGGGGGTTAGCTAGCATGGACAGCTCGGCCGGGATGAGGTGGGAGAGGTCGTCGCCGCACTCGATCTCGTAGATCTCGTCCACCCCGTGGCGCATGCGTTCATTATGGGCGCTTATGGCGGCCATGCGGAAGCGCCCAACCATCTTGAGCAGGCGGCGCAGGCGTTCGGAGCCCTTTATCTTCAGGGCCAGGTCCAGGCGCTGGGCGGCATCCAGCCGGGCCGGCGCGCCGGGCTCTTCTCCCCAGCGCACCATCTCGGAACTGCTGCGTGCGAACTTGCGGGCAGCCTCCTCGAAGGCCCGGTTCATGGCCTCGTCAGCCCTGGTGGCGGGGCCTTCCCGCTCGTGCTCGCCCCGGGCGTCTCCGCCATCTCCACTGCCCGCTTCGCGAGGGCTTTGCATGCCCGGGAGGTCCCACAGTTCCTGATGGAGCCGGTCGGCTTCGTCCTCCATGCTCCGCTTGAGGCTCTCCAGGCGCTCCCTCTCCCCGGGGTCCCCGGCCTGCAGCACGAGGTCCTCGATGAGCTCGATGTTCAGTTCCGTCTCCCGCAGCATCTCCTCCGCCCGGGCCATGCCCTCTTTCTCCCTGATCTCGGGCTCGCTCATGTGGCTCAGGATCTCCTCGGCAGTGATCACGGCCGCGAGCATGGAGAGGTGCTCGTTCAGGATGGTGGCCCCGTGCATTCCCAGGTAGGGCCGGCTGCTTACGAAGTCGCCGATGAGGGCCGAGTTGAAGCGGAAGGGACCTTCGATATCGTGGTATTCCCGCAGGGTGATGCTGTCGCGGAAGAAGAGGGTGAAGAGGTCCTGCAGCAACTGCGGGAAGGGGCGGAACGTCTCGCTGCCCGCGCGTATCCCTTCCTCTATGTAGGGTGATCCGGACAGGATGCTGGCATAGGCGGTGCGGTCGAAGAAGTCGCTGACCACGGCATGGCGTCCGGGGTCCTCGGCCATCTCGCTGCGGTGTGACCTGAGGAGGAAGGGGCTGGGAGCGTAAGCCATGCGCTGTACCTCGGTCCTCGCCTCGCCTTAGGGCGGACCCTCGCCGCGCTGCGTGCCCTGCCTGCCCAGTTCCGGGTCGAGGCCGCGCTCCAACCCCAGGCAGTGGTCGAGGACGCGGTTGTGCACCCTCTCGATGCTGGTGCGGATCTCGGTGAGCCGGGCGGTGGGGCGGGACTCCTCCTGGGAACGGACGATGAGGCGGTAGAGCGACTCGTTGACCTTCTTAAGCTTGGAGTGGGCCTCCAGGCCGGCGCGGGAGCTCTCCTCCTCGTCGGCAAAGTCGCCCATGGCCAGGCGGGCGATGTCCTCGGCCTGCTCCAGCAGCATCTCCGCCTGCCGCTCAAGGGGGTTGATGGAATCGAAGACCATCTCGGCCACGGCGCCGATCTGCTCGGGGTCCTGCCAGAGGACATGGCGGAGGACGAAGAGGTCCTCGTCCTCGACCTCGCGGCGGCCGGCCAGCAGAGCGGCGGCACGCACGATATCCAGCGACTCGCGGTAGCGGCGGTCGGAGGCGAAGATGCCCTCCCGGCGCAGGGCGGCCCGCAGGCGGTAGAGGAGGTCGAGGACGTAGTCCGGCACCTCCACCCGGGCGGCCCCCTCGCGCAGGTCGTTCAGTTCGTCCAGGGTCACGCGCTGGGCGGGCACGGTTTCTCCAAGCCGGAGCATCCGCTTGAAGTCCTCCTCGCCTTCTATGTAGTCCACGATGTAGCGGAGCAGGAATCGGTCGTAGAGGGCGGCCAGCTCCTCCTCCTCCGGCAGGTCGTTGGAGGCGCCGATGAGCGAGACCAGGGGCACTTCCACCGCCTCGTCGCCGTTGAAGAAGACCCGCTCGTTGATGATGGAGAGCAGGGCGTTGAGGATGGCCGAGTTGGCCTTGAAGATCTCGTCAAGGAAGGCGATGTGCGCGTCAGGCAGGCGGCCGCTGTAGACGCGTTCGTAGCGGTCGTTTTCCAGGCCGCGCAGGCTGATGGGGCCGAAGATCTCCTCCGGTGTCGTGAACCGGGTGAGCAGCCACTGGAAATAGCCGGCCCCCTCGATGTGGCGGCAGACGCGGTCGGCCAGCATGGACTTGGCGGTGCCGGGCGGGCCCAGCAGCAGCACGTGCTTGCCTGAGATGATGGCATAGAGGACCCCGTCGATCACCTCGGGGCGCTCCAGGAAAACCCCCCTCAGTTCCTCGCGCAGGGCTGATAGCTTGTCCAGGGCGCTGCTTAGCATGAAGCTCTCCGTTCTCCTCGCACCGGTTTCCAGGCCAGGATCACCGGGTCCCCTCCCAGTTACCAGATTATAACCCAGCACCGCCTGGTTGCCGCACCGCTGTCCCACGCGAGGACGGGTTGAGCCCCCTATCCTGCCTTCCACCCCTTTACCAGGAACTCGTCCGCATCGCTGAAGACCCTGTCCTTGCCCCTGGTGGCGTACATGCTGCCGAACTCCTCCTCGAACTTCAAGTTCGCGCCCTCATTATCCAGGACGAGCTTTGAATCGACTACGGGAAGGGTGATGCGCGAGGGATACCGCGGCGAACTGTGGATCCTCACCCTCCCCACGTACGGCGAGGGAAAATGCGAGTAGGGAAAATCATGATACTGCGAATCCGCGCTCGATATCTCGACGCGTATGCGGTGGCCGGGGTAGAAGACGTTGGATACCGGCCATATCTCTATGAGGAAATCGTAGACCCTTCCGGGTTCCAGCGGCTCCTCCTTCAGGTGTGGGTGGAAGGGGCGGTAAGGTAGAGAGCGCTCCTCGTCTATCTCGCGATGGGACGCCTTGAGCCACCCCCGCGACAGCACCCTGAAAGTGCCGTCCTCGTCCTCGTCGCAGAACCTCACGAAGAACGAGGTATCCCTGGTGGAGCAGGAGGCGAAGAGACGGAGGGTTATATGGCCGGTAAGCTCCACTTCCTGCCTGAGCACGCGGGTGCGGTAGACCAGCTGCGGGATCCCCATGTGCGCGAAGTTTATGGGCGAGGATATGTAGGAAAGGGCACGGTCCTCCGATCCGGGTGCCTGTTGCGACAGGAGGCCTGTCTTCCTCTTCTTCCCCTTCGGCCTCAGGTAGAGGTCGGTGTATTCGGTCCTCTCCAGGGGCCACTCCTGCTCGGAGCGCCACTCGTTCCTGCCCATGATCCATATGTTCACCGGCGGGTCCTCCTCCACTCCGGTGTCCAAGCCCTTGAGCCAGTGGTCGTACCACCTGAGCGACTCTATCCTCCACGAGGAGTAGGGGCGGAAGGGGACCTGGGGCAGGCTCACCAGCATGCGCCTGGGGCCTTTCGCCTGCTGGAAAGCATCGAAGATGCCCCGCAGGTGCAGGCCCACGGCGTACTCCCAACCCGAGCCGACGTACATCGGCACCCCTATATCGCTGTCGGACCAGTATCCCGAGCGCTCGTGCATCCACTCGTCGTCGAACTTGTGGCGCTGGACGACGGTATCGTAGAGCAACCTCGCAAGGTCATTCCAGATCACGGTCTTTCCCTTGCCACGCTCTCCCCGCATGAAAATGAACTGCCCGGAGACGAGCAGGAAGGCATAGAGAAAGGGGAAAGTGCTGAATTTCCCCCCGTGGTAGATGGTGTCACGGTACAGGTCATAAATGGGGTCATAGGCGAATACGCACTTGAGCTGCGGGGGGTTCCTCTTGGCGATGAGCAGCTGGATCATGGCGTAGTAGGACATGCCGATCATGCCCACGTTGCCGTTGCACCATGGCTGCCCGGATATCCATTCTATGAGCTCCACGCCGTCCTGGACCTCCCTTTTATCGAGCAACCGCATCCTGCCGCCCGAGTGGCCTGTCCCCCTGGCATCGGCCACGACATGCACGTATCCCCGCTTGACGAAAAACTCCGTGTCCCCGGCCTCGTTCCCCCCGCTGGGGGAGTCCGTCCCCTGCATCTCCTTGGTATAGGAGGATATAGCTAGCAGCGCGGGGAACCTGCCCTCGGCGTCTGGACGGTAGATGTCCATGGCCATCTTCTCTCCGTCGGATACCGGTACGTAGATGTCCCTCTCCACCTTGATGCCGTATTCGGGCTGCGACAACCGTGACAGATCTGGCTCCTCGTTATAGGGATACTGGGGCGCCGACCTCGGCCTGTAGTCGGTCGGCCGGGGCGGGAACCTGCGCACTCTCAAGAAGCCCATCTTCTACCTCCATTCCTCGCGGTACGAAACGGTCCCGGGTGTGATCGTTGCCGAGAAGCCGGCCGAGCGGAAAGCCTTTCAATCGGGGGCGATGCCCCTGATAACGATCCCCATGTAGTCCTCCAGGAACTCGCGCAGGTCGAACCGGAAATGCCCTCTCCTGTGGAAGAAGAGCAGCCCCAGGAAACCCGCCGCGAGTTCGGTTGCGATCTGGGTGGAATCCCCGGCCCTGATCAGGCCGTGCTGCATGCCCTCGGCGACGGCCCCTTCCACGAGCTGATAGATCTCGTGGTCGACGGCGGCAAGCCTCGCGGAGACCTTCTCCGATAGTCCCAGGCTGGCAAAGGGCATGCCCCTGAGGGCGAACAATTCGAACTGCTCGGGGTGATCACGGTAGAAGTCAACGTAGGACCATGCCATGCGGCGGAGTCTTTCGACGGCATCCACGCCATCCCCCTGGACATTTCTCAAGCGATCGACTATTGCTTGCCCGGCCTCCTCGCAGACCATGCCGTAGATCTCGTCCTTGTCGGTGAAATAGAAGTAGAAGGCGCCGGTGGAGAGCTGTGATTCGCGGGCGATATCCCGGATCGATGTGCCTAGGTATCCCCTGGCGAGGAAGAGCTTCCTAGCCGCATCGAGGATGGTATCGATACGGCGCTGGCGTTCGGTTTCTTTGCGCCTGGCGATGATGTCCTGCATTAGGGCCTCCCCACTCGGAAGATAAAATAACACTGTTATTTTTTATAACAGTATTACATTATGTGAGGGTTGTAAAGGCAAGCCGCGGCCGGGATCGATCGTTGCGCGCGTGACCGGCTTCGCGGGCATGGCACGTGAGACATGTAAATTGAGGTAAGATAGGCGTAGAGATCGCGACTTGTACATCCCCGAGGAGGAGGTTGGACATGGACCGGGCAGCCGAACTCAAGCGGGCCATCAGCGAGGGGGACGAGATCAAGGCGGACGATATAGCCGCCCGTGCCCTGGAGGAGGGCGCCGCGCCCAAGGACCTGCTGGAGAAGGGGGCGGTGGCCGGCATATACGAGGCCGGCAGGTTATGGCAGGAAGGAACCTACTTCCTGCCCGATATCATCCTCGCCACCGAGGCCTACAAAGAGGTGATGAAGCGCATCGAGCCCCTGCTTAAGAGCGGCGATGTCTCCTACAAGGGCAAGGTGGTCATGGGTTCGGTGGAGGGAGACGCCCACGATATCGGCAAGAACATCGTCGTTGCCCTGCTGCGCAGCTCCTCCTACGAGGTGGTTGACCTGGGAGTGGACGTGCCCCTGCGGGAATTCGTGGACAAGGCTCGCGAGCTGGAGGCGGACGTGCTGGGCATGGGCGCCTACATGACCACCACCATGCGCGGCATGGAGGAGGTCATCCGCCTGGTGGACGAGGCGGGCCTGCGCGGCAAGGTGAAGGTGATCGTGGGAGGTGCCGCCGTGAGCCGGGACTACGCCGAGAGCATCGGCGCAGACGGCTACGGCGATAACGCCGCCGAGACGGTGGAGCTGGTAGACCGGCTGCTGGGGGTGGTCTAGATGGTGGCCCCGGACATGCTGAAGATGCAGATGAAGGTGATGCTGAAGCTGAACAAGGCCATGGCCTACGCCTACGGCCTGCGCCTGGGCAGGCTCGACGGCTTCGAGCGCCTCATCGCCGGTATCTACGGTACCCCCGACCGCGTGCCGGTGCTTGCCCAGCCCTACACCTATGCCATGGGCATGCACGGACTCTCGGCCCGGACCTTCTTCTCGGAGCCCCGCTCCTTCATCAACGCCTCCAGCAATTTCGCCCGCTACTTCGGCATCGACTTCTGGTCGCCGGTCTTCGACTTCTACAACATCGAGTTGGAGGCCCTGGGACAGAAGCTCATCTGGCGCGACCGCAGCGAGCCGGACGTGGACACATCTGACCCCCTCATCAAGAGCGAGGAAGACCTGAGGCGGTTGCGGCCACCGCGGGCGGGCCGGGACGGGCGCATGCCCTACGTGCTGGAGTCATACCGGCGCTACATGGAGATCATGGGAGTGCCGCCCATGGCCTACGCCTGCTCCCCTTTCACCATGGCCGTGCTCACCCGCGGCTACGTCAACCTCATCCGGGACATGCGCCGCAACCCCGCCTTCGTCCACCGCCTCATGGAGTTCCTGAGCATGGAGGTGGTGGTCCCCTGGATAGACAAGCTTGTCGAGACGACCAGTGCCTCCATCGTCGCCATATCCGACGCCTGGGCTTCCCAGCCCAACGTCACCGTCGAGATGGTGCGTGAGTTCTGCCTCCCCTACACCGAGAAGATAGCGCGCGCCACCAATTCGCCCCTGCGCACGGTGATGGATACCGCGAGCTGGGGAGAGCGGGCGGTGGAGGACCCCCGCGAGGTGCTGGACCTCAAGGTGGACATGATGGCGCGAGGCAACTACTTCAAACCCCTGCGCCCCTTCTTCCTCCTGGTATGGAACGAGGATTACGAGGTGGTGGGCATTCCTTACGTAAAGCGCTACGCCGAGGAGAAGAAGGTTAGCCTGCTCCTCAACGTGCGCCCCGACCTCATCGAGTCGGGGCCACCCGAGGCCATCGTGGAGAACGTGCGCAAGCTGATATGGGAAGGGGCCGGTAAGGGCAGGTTCGTCCTGCTCATCAACCTGGTGCCCGTCGGCACCCCTGTGGAGCACGTGCACACGGCGGTGGCGGCGGCCAAACAGTTCGGCGTCTACCCCATCATCCCCGACCTGGACACCCAGACCTTCCTCAAGCCGGAATTCCCGCCCTTCGAGGAATGGATGAGGAAAGAGGGCCTGCCGGTCTGACGGATGAAGGCACGCCCCCGTGGCAGCGTTGCGGTCCGGCACCGTCGGGATGGCGTTGCTGCGGTTAGCCTTCTAAGCCTCCCGGTCCGGTCCCTCGGCGGGCCTGACGTATAGCCTGTAAAGGGGCTCGCCCTCGGACTTGAAGCAACCGGTGCAGCCCTCGGCGGCCTCCACGTCCAGCTCCTCCAGCAGGCATTCGAAGCCCAGCTCCCCGTACTCGCTGAGAACGCGGGCAAGGTGGTCTCCGGCGGAGACCAGTGCTTCCCTCCAGCCGCCTTCTTCCACCTCTGCCTGCTCTCGCAATGTCCGGCAGTGCGGCGGGAAGTACACTTTATCTGTCGGAGTCTCTTCGGTCATTACTCCTGTCCTCTGGGATGGGGCCGTACCTTCGTTCTTCAGTCCTCCCGCGGGGGATCCATAAATCGCGTATCGGGCCTGGGGTTGAGGAACGAAGGTACGACCCCTAACGCGTGACCATGGCGTTGGCCTGGTTGGGGCATACCCTCACGCACTGGCCACAGCCCTGGCAGTCGAGTATCCGTACCTTGCCGTCGAAGACCTTCCTCTCCTCGAAGGCACATACCTCCACGCAGGCCCCGCATCCCTCGCACTTGTCCGGGTCCACGACGGAGCGGTATACGGAGGGGATGAAGCGGAAGCCGGTCCCCTTGTAATATATGTAGCCGTTTATGGGGAGGCAGGCACACCCGCAGCAGTTGCAGATGACGAAGTAGTTGGCGCTGCCTCGGTAATACATGTGGCGGTCCAGCATGGGCACGAATCCCATCTCGTAGCCCTCCCTCACTATGCGCTTCGCCTCCTCTTTGTCGATGACGCGGTAGTCCTGGGGGAAAAGGTCCAGCCATATGGCGGTGCCGGTCAGGATCACGATGTCGGTCTCAAGGGGGTGGTCGCAGGCGTGGGTGGCCAGGCGGCAGCGGCAGGGCCCGACGGCGATACGGCTTTCCGCGGGCAGGTCGTCGATGAAGTGCAGCATCTCCCCCAGGGTCATGACCTGGCCCGCGATCATGTGCTCGCCCACGAACTTGCCCGCAAGGACGTAGTTGAGTTTCCTCACCCACAACTTGCCTAGGAGGGGGAACTTCTCGGGAAGGTTGATTATCCAGTACAGGAGCGCGAGGAAACGCACCTCGATCCAGGCGTAACGCTTGAGCATGAACAGGCGCAGGCCGCTCTTCTCGGCGATGAGCGGGTCGCTCAGGTGGTATGGCGTTACGCGCAGCAGCAGCCCCATCAGCGTCAGCGGAAAGAACAGCAACCTGCCGCTTCCGTTTCCGTGTTCCCTGTCCGAAGAGTCCATCATAACCCCCAGAAGGATCGTTGCCCCCATCAATCCGGTGCAAACATTCTAACATCACCGGGTCGCCAGGGGAGGGGAAAGTATCAACGGACATCCTACGGGGGTGCGTAACCGTCGAGCCGGGTACGCACATCCGCTTATTGTCCCGGGCTGAGCGGTGGTGCCGAGCCGATGATATAATACGGGTGGGGAAAGTCTCGGCATTACCGTCAGACCGTGTCGCCGGCAACATGTTCGCACCACGCCCCACAGCGTGAGAGTCCCGTCATTCTTCATGGATTCAGGGGGGTTACAGGATGCCTCAAGAACAGCTCAGCGACACCGGCAAGCAGTTGCTGCACGATTTTCCCGCCCTGGCCGTGCTGCGCAAGCTCGACCGCAAGAACATCGATGACGTCATAGCCCTGGTCGACAACTGCGCCGCCTTCAACCGGGAACATGCGGAGCCGGTGGCGCTGGAGCTTGACGAGCGCATAGGCAAAGATACGGATTACTTCGCCTGGGACCTCGTCCGGGAGGCTGGCGATCACCGGCTCTTCTCCCTGGTCATACCGGAGGTGGTCGGCGGGCTGGCAGGCAAGTACATGCTCACCGCCGGGTACCTGGCCTTCGAGGAGCTCTGTTCCACCTGTGCGGGCATCGGCAACATGATCGCCGCCACCGCCCTGGGGATCTCGCCCATGGTCACGCCGGGCGGACTGGCGTTCTGGGACACCATCCTGCACGAGATCATCGAGGGGGAGAAGAAGGGCAAACCGGTGCTCATGGCCTATGCCATCACCGAGCCCTCGGCCGGAACCGACGTCGAGGAACCCGACTTCCTGGCCAGGGCCAGGATCAACATGGAAGCCAAGAAGGTCAAGGGCGGTTACGTACTCAACGGCCGCAAGGTGTTCATCTCCGGCGGCAGGGAGGCCAAGTACCTCACCGTCTGCGCCGCGACCGAGAGGGACAGGCCCCTCGATACCTGGAGCCTGTTCCTGGTGGAGAAGGACCGGGACGGCGTCTCCGTGCCCCGGGTTGAGGTGAAGATGGGACAGCGCGCCTGCCACGCGGCCGAGCTGCTCTTCGAGGACGTCTTCGTGCCCGAGGACAACCTGCTGGGCCAGGAGGGGGACGGCATGGCCACCGGCATCCTCTCGATCATGTCGGCCTCGCGAGGCGCGGTAGGTGGGGTGGGGACCGGTATCGCCCGGGGGGCCTTCAAGCACTTCCTGGCATGGGCCAGGGAGGGCCGGAACGGAAGGAAGCCAATAGACGAGCAGCACATCCAGATGACCCTGGCGGACATGAAAGCGGCCATCCAGGAGTCGCGGATGATGTGCCTCAGCCACGGCCTGGCGGGAGACGAAGTGTTCGGGGCGCTGATGATAAACCCCCTGATGAAGGGGCTCTTCGCCCTGCCCAGGGCCGTGCGCCTGTCCCGGCCCTACCAGTCCTTCCTGCACTCACAAGCCGGGAGGGTGGCGACCGGACAGATGCTGCGCATCCTGGTGGACGAGGCCGAACTCACCCACATCCTCTACCTGGCCTCCCTCGCCAAGTTCTCCGCCACCGACAACGCCAACTGGGTGACCGCCAGGGCGCTGGAACTCATGGGCACCGACGATTCGATCCACCGGCGCTGGGTGGAGAAATGCTTCCGCGACGCCAAGCTGACCCAGATCTACGAGGGCACCAACCAGTTGAACCGCCTGACCGCTTACCTCATAGAGCTCGCCGGGACGCTCAAGATAGAGCTGCCGCGTCCCCTCGAGCGCGCGGGCCGCTGAGGCGAGGAGGGACGGCACCATGGAAGCAGCGGGTGGCCTGGCGCGGAAGTTCCTCTACTATCCCGACCGCATCCCCGCGGACATGCCGCCGCCGCGCTGGGCTGGCGGCGCCGAGGAGGTGTGGCTGGACTGCGAGGACGGGGTCAGGATACACGGCCTGTGGTGGCCCGAGCCCGCGGGAGCACCGGTCATCCTCTTTCTGCACGGCAATGCCCAGGAGGTTTACAGCTGGTCACTGGTGCACATGGAGCTTGAGGCTGTGGGGTGCCGCCTGCTGCTCATCGACTTCCACGGATACGGCAAGAGCGGGGGCGAGCCCCACGAGGCCGGCCTCTACCTTGACGGGAAGGCGGCCCTGGCGTGGTTGGCGGAGGGCGGCGTAAGGGACCCCGACATCGTGCTCTTCGGGAAATCCCTCGGCGGTGGGGTGGCCTGCGAGATAGCGCAGGGACGCGAGTTCAGGGCCCTGGTGCTCGAATCCACCTTCACCTCCCTGGCCGGCGTAGCCCGTAAGCTCTTCCCGTTCCTCCCCGAGGGCACACCATTGGGCGAGGTCTACGATTCCATCTCCAAGCTGCCGCGTGCCCGCTGCCCGGTGCTGGTCATCCACGGCGACCGGGATGAGCTCATCCCCGTGGAAGAAGGCCTGGAGCTATACGCCGCGGCCCCGGAGCCCAAGGAGCTTTACCTGGTGGCGGGGGCGGGACACAACGACGTCTCCATGGTGGCGGGACCGGGCTACGCCCGCTTCATCGCCGACTTCCTGGGGGTCAGCCCCTGACATGTGACATTTTGTGAGGTGGGGGGTCAGCCCATGACATGTGACATTTTGAGATCTAGTAAGATCGAAGAAGATACCTCTAGAAAAATGTCACATGTCATGGGCTGACCCCCTATGATAACCTTGCTGCATGTGGTGGAACGCGCTCCTGGCGTCCTTCGGCCTTACCTTCGTGGCGGAGCTGGGCGACAAGACCCAGCTGGTCATCCTCACCCTCTCCGCCAAGTACGGTTTTCGTCAGGTCTTCCTGGGAGCCGCGGCCGCCTTCGCTCTCCTAAACGCCCTGGCGGTGTCGGTGGGGGTGGTCCTCTACGAGTTCGTGCCGGAGAGCGTCATCAAGTACACGGTGTCGGCGGTCTTCATCATCTTCGGGATCTTCATGCTGCTGCCGGAGAGAGAGAAGGAAGATGAGACGGGAGGAGGAGGGACTGGTGAGGATGGGCTGGCTGAGGTGGAGCCGGGGAAGAGACAGCGCGGCCCGCTGCTCACCTCCTTCCTGCTCATCTGTCTCATGGAGCTGGGGGACAAGACACAGCTCTCGCTCCTCGCTCTCACCGCCAAGTACTCCCAGCCGGTATTCGTATTCATCGGGGGGACGCTTGCCCTATGGGCTACCTCCCTCATCGCCGCCATGTTGGGTACGGGAGCGGGAAGGTTCATACCCCAGGTGTGGATGCGCCGCATCTCCGGTGCCATCTTCATCGCCTTCGGGATCATAAACCTCTTCTGGTAATGGCACGGGCCGGGGTTGACCTCGGAAGTGCCACCTCAGGATAGCAGCTCCCGCGCTTTTCTAGCCGCCTCGAAGGCGTTGGGGGCGTAGCCGTCGGCACCGGAACGGCCTGCGAAGTCCTGGGTTACCGGCGCTCCTCCCACCATGATCACCGCCCCCGCGTCCTCGGCGCGCACCGCCTCCACCACCTCGGGGATTCGCTGCATGGTCGAGCTGAGGAGGGCCGACAGCCCCAGGATATCCGGCCGGTGCTCGCGGTAGGCCTCCACGAACCGCTCCGCCTTCACGTCCTCGCCGATGTCTATCACCTCGAAGCCCGCCCCCTCCAGGCACATGCGCACCAGGTTTTTACCGATGGAATGGATGTCGCCGTGCACGGTCCCCAACAGCACCAGGCCGCTGCCCCGCTCGGGTCCTCCCAGATGGGGCTTGAGGGATTCCATGCCCCTCTGCATGGCCTCGGCGGCTACGATGAGCTCGGGGATGAAGGCCTCGCCGGCGCTGAAGCGCTCCCCGATGTCCTCCATGGCGGGCATCATGGCCTCCTCCATGATGCGCCTCGGTTCCAGCCCCTTCTCCAGCCCCTCGGAAACCAGCCTCTGCGCGTCCTCCTCCTCGCCTGCAAGCACCGCTGCCTTGATACCTTCCAATATCTCCTGCATGTCCGCCTCCTCAAGCCTCGATGCTGATGGGGTAAGTGCCGTAACGTCGGGCTGCCCTGACCATGGCGATGTAGTTCTCGGGCTTGACCCCGGGGTGGATGGAGTTGGACGAACTGATGATGTAGCCGCCGCCCGGCGCCGCCACGCGGATGGTCTCCTTCACGTTCTCCGCCACCTCCTCCTCGCTGCCGAAGGGCAGGAGATAGGTGCAATCGATGTTGCCCAGGATGCAGAGACGGTCGCCGTATTTCACCTTTACCTCCCCGATGTCCATGCACTGGGGTTGCACGGGGTGAAAACCGTCGAAACCGGCATCGGCCACGCCGTCCATGATCGGCCACATGTTGCCGTCGGAGTGTTTAAAGACGAGCACTCCCTTGCGGTGGGCGTGAGCGGTTATCTGCTGGTGGTAGGGGAAGACGAACTCCTCGTACTGGGCTGGAGATATGAGGGTGGTCTGGTTGAAGGCCAGGTCGCCGTCCAGCCCGATGATGTCCGCCCCGTTGTCCGCGGCCATGTCGATGACCTCGAGGATGTAGTCCGTGACCACCTGGGCCAGGTCCTTCACGAAGGAGGGGTTCTTGATGTAGTGGTAGAGGAGCTTCTCCATGCTCCCCATAAGGCTCCAGCTCTCACGGAAGGGCCCTGGCTGTACCAGCACCTGGGCGACATCGGTGCCCAGGTTTCCCACCGAGGCCATGAGCATGAGGAAGTCGGTGGGCTGGGGGTGGTAGACAACGAGGCCCTTGAGGTCCGAGGGTCCGGATACCGGCCCTCCCACGGCGGTGGCCTCCCCCTCCTCGCTCACACGCAGGATGCGGCCCCAGCCGTCCCGGACGTGATCGTCGTCCACCGGCTCGGTGCCCAGCAGGCCTATGGAGGTCAGGCCGTCCAGTTCCAGCTCCCGGGCCACGGTGAAGAGCGTGGTGAGCAGTTTGACCTTCTCCTCCATGGTCATCTGCTGCGCGAACTTCATGGGCGGGAGGTCGTCAGTGTAGAAGGCGCCCAGCTTGATGATGGACTCCTCGTTGAAGGCCATCTCCCAAACCGGCACGCGGTCCGGTTCCCGGCGGGCGAAGGCGGCCAGCATGCGTTCCTTGCCGGTCATGGTCATGCCTCCCCTATGGCTCTATGAGCTTGAACTTCCCCGACAGCCAGTCCTCCACTCCAGAGGCGTACAGGGGCGAGGTTGGCTTCTCCGAGGGACCCCCTGCCAGGACGGAGTAGTACTTGTTCGTGGACATGGGGCAGATGAACCTTATGGCGGGCGAGAAGGTACCTACCCTTCCCCCCGGCGCGTTGAATATCGCTCCCTGGGAGACGGTGCCCCGGCAGCCGATGATCTCGATGGGGCCGTAGTTGAAGTCGGGTATCATGTCCCCGTAAACCAGGTTCTTCATCATCACCTGGTGGGTGCTCCCGAAGGGCGCCGCCTCCATTTCCAGCCCCCTGGCCACGGCCTCCATGAGGACATCGTCACGCGTCCTGCCGCCGAACCACAGCGATTCCTCCCGCTGCAGCACGTTATCGAACTGCCCGTAGTACATGTAATAGAGCTCGGAGTTGTCCAGGATGTACTCGACGACTTCCCTTCCCACGCCGTAGTCGCCGAACACCGTCCTCGCTATCTCGAAGTAGACGTTCTCGAAGACGCACGCGGCTACGCAATCGGACGAGTAGACGAGGTCCCATTCCCGCAGCAGATCGCCGTTACCGCCCTCCGGCAGCAAGTGGCGGATGAGGGGCATGATCCGCTCCGCGTGCTTGCTGTACACGTCGTACTGCATCTTCATCAGGCTCTCGACGGAGTGATCCTCCCTTGCCGCCAGCAGTTCCGCGATGCGCACGGCGCGGTCGTCGCTCATGGGCATGGTCTGGATGTGCACGTCGCTGAGGTGGTTGAGGTCCTGGTTGGAGGTGCCGAAATAACCGCTCTCCGGGTTTAGCAGGCGCGGGTTCTTCTCCGGCGGGTAGAAGCCCTTCCAGTCGTAGGCTTCGTCCCAGCCCGGCAGCGGCAGTACGCCGATCCAGTTGTCGGCCCTTACGGGGCAGCGGCCGCTCATCTGATAACCGATGCTGCCTGAGGAATCGGCGAGGCCCCAGTTGAAGCTGAGCGAGTCGCAGCGCGAGAGGTGGTCCATGGACTCCTGCACGGTGCGGGCGCGGTAATGGTCGCGGAACTCCTTGATGGCCTGGCTGCCGGTGTCCCTGAGGGAGATGGCCAGGCAGAGGTAGTAGCCGTCCTCCGTGGGCTCTCCCTCCAGCACCCCGTGCACGTTTTCGTAGTAACGCACGGTCACCGGTTCGGAATCCTTGACCTTGATGACCTCTTCCCGCACCTCGAAGGGTATCCACTCGTCCCCCCGGCGGTACTTACCGTCCTTAACCTCCTCGAGGAAGTAGTTCATGACGTCCATGCAGCTGTAGGTGGCGCTCCACGAGAGGTAGTTCGTCCTCCCCAGGGCCGGCAAGGGGATGCCGGGAACGTAGACGCCCATGCAGTAGAAGTCGCCCACGTAGAGCAGGATCTCCTGCCACAGGCAGGGCAGGCGGGCTGAGTCCAGCTCGGGACTGCCGCAGAGTATGGCCTCTCCGGCGGCCGTGCGAGAGCCCGCGAGCATCCAGTGGCTGCTGGTCTGCTCGCGCGGTATGGCGGCCCACTTAACCGTCTCCGGCACGTAGGGCTCGGCCAGCTTCACCTGGCGCAGCTTCCCCAGGTAGTCCTCGCCCGGCTCCTCCGTCATGTAGACGAAGATCTCCCTGAGCATGGCCGGGGTCACGCCGGCCATGACCATGTGCACGATGAACTTCCTGATCCAACCCTGGGTCTCGTCCATGTCCACCATGGACATGACCTTGGAGATGGCGATGCAGTCCGCGGTCGTCCAGGGCTCGGGGGCGTAAGAGATGAGGCCGAACTCCGCCGGCGGGTTCTCCGCGAACTGGTCGTTGACGCCGCGGCAGAAGGCCTCCGCCTCCTCGCGTGCGTCCTCCTCTATCAGTCCGGCATGCTTGCACGAGAATCCCCAGATATCGTACTTTCGCATGGTCCTGTCCATGGCGATGAAGTTCTCGTCTGGCGGCAGGTGCTCGGAGAGCTGGCCCCTTGCGAGGAGCCGCGTCAGCTCCATCTGCATGCCGCGGTCAAGGGCCTGCACCAGCCCCAGCCCATAGAGGGCGTCCTCGAAGTCACCCGCCCTGATGACCGGGACCCCGTGGTCGTCGCGCCTGACGGATATCTCGCCGTTGACGGCCTTGACCGTCTGTTCCTGGTTCTCGATCTCGAGCACGGCCACACACCTCCCATCCCTCCAGCAGCCCCCGGGCGGAGGCTGTGCCGAACCGTCTGAATGACGACAGCAGAAGCGGGGGGTGATCCCCGCGTGCGGCGGACTGTTGCCTGGAGTGATCCAATCAACGCCACGACCTATAAGGTGATTATAGGGGCCAAGTCTTGTTTTACATACCCAGCACTTTCCTTGTCTGGTGGAACGCAACATACAAGAAGCCTGACCCGGCTCCTCATGCCGGCGCCGGATCCATGGAGAAACGGGCTTTCCGTTTGGGGGTCAGTCACCCATGTCGCGCGGCCGCGACACCACCGAGGACGAAAATGCTGGTCGCTGTTTTCAGGGCAGGTCTTGTTTCCCGCATTCGTGTGGCCAAGGCTAAAGCAGCAGCCTCTGGTGGAACGCAACAAACAAGGAACCTGGCCCTAGAAGGCGGCCTCCAGGTCCTCCAGGGTGTTGATGTTTAGAAAAGAGCGGAAACCGGGGTCGCAGGCCGCCACCTCGTCTTCCTCCATGTAACGCACGTCCAGATCCTGGATGAGCTCGTGTATTTTCAGGCGCCCGCCCTCGATGCGGTCACGTATCCTCGCGGCCACATCCCTTCTGTAGACCGCGAAGAGGGGCTCGATATACTCCCCGCGCCGCGGCACCACCGCCTCCAGGCCGGGCGCCGTGGAGAGCATGCGGGCTATGAGTTCCCGGCTCGGGTATGGCATATCGCAGGCCATGACAAAGACGTAGGGTGCGGGGGAATTCTGCAGCGCGGTGTAGATGCCCACCAGGGGCCCCTTACCCGGGATCACGTCGGTCACCACTTTCACGCCGGCGTCCTCCAGGCCAGCCAGGGACGAGCCGCCGTTCTGGACCACAAGCATGATGTGGGGGAAGAGGTCCCTCAGCACCAGGATGATGCGGTCCAGCAGGGAGCAGTTACCGATCTGCAGTGTGGCCTTGTCCATACCCAGGCGTTTGCCCTCCCCCCCGGCGAGCACCGCGGCGGCGAACTGCGGCTGCAGGCCTTCCCTCTCTTCGCCTCTCACGGGACGATCCTCCGGGGATGGGTATAGACGTTGAACCTCTCGGCGCCCGCGAAGCCCACCACGGTCAGGCCCGCGCCCTCGGCCACCTGCAACCCCAGGGAGGTTGGCGCGGCCATGGAGACCAGCACCGGTATGCCCACCCGCACCGTCTTCAGGGCCATCTCGTAGCTGATCCTTCCCGACAGCACCAGCACCTTGTCCGCGAGGGCGGTACCGCGCATCGCGCACCACCCCACCACCTTGTCCAGAGCGTTGTGGCGCCCGACGTCCTCGGCCATGGCCACCATCTCGCCCGAGGCCGTGAAGATACCCGCGCCGTGGGTGCCTCCGGTCCCCCGGAAGATGTCCTGGCGCCGCGTAAGCTCATCCCCGATGCCGTATATGACCTCCTCCTTGACCCGGAGTTCGGAGGCCACTTCGCCCTCGTGGTAGTCCGCGATGGCGGAGATGTCGGCGCCTCCACATCCGGTGCGCACCAGGTAGGTGGAGCCGAAACGCTCCCGCTCGCCCGGGGATTCCAGCTCCAGCTCGACCACGTTGCCACGGTCAAGCGCGGTGTCCCGCACCTCCCGACCCTCCCCTATCTCCCGCTCCATGCTGCCACAGTGCTTCAGCAGTCTCACCTGGGAGACGCCGGAGATGACCTTCTCGGTGAGACAGAACCCCACCGCCAGCTCCTTGTCCATCCCCGGCATGCGCATGAGGGCGACCAGGGGCAGCCCGTTGACGACGATCTCGAGGGGCAGTTCGACCACGACGCGGTCACTGGCCTGCCGTGGCTCTTTCCCGCGGCGGTATCTCGCGATGTTTTTGTCTGTTGTGGACATCTCCCGGCCTTTCTGCGTCGATAATCCTTATGATAGGTGCCGGCCTTGTGACGGCGCAATGCAGCGGGTCAAAGGAGGTGCCCGCGTATCGTTCAGCCTCCGTGTTCCAGGTCACGGAAGAAGCTCCCCTTATCGGTCCATTGGATGAAGTCGACCTCGTTGCCGTCGGGGTCCCTCAGGTAGAACTGGCGCGAGTATTCCTTGGCGATGACCTCTGTCTCCCGCGGAGCGATGCCGTTCTCCTTCAGGCGCCGCAGCAGCTCGTCCGCATCCCTTACCGCGTACCCGATGTGCCTCAGCTCCGCGGCTGCCGCTCCTCCCGGGGGCCTCTCGGAGATGAAGAGCTCGTGGCCGTGTCCCTTGAGGATGGCGTACCCGCTCCCGTCGTCCTTGGTGCCCCTGCCGATGACCGCATAGCCCAGGGCTTGCGTGTAGAAGACGACGTGCATCTCCAGGTCCGTTACGTACCTGTTCACATGGTCGATGGCCGCGTATGCGCCACCGGCAGATATGGGTATATCGCGGGCGTCCAGCATGTCCCCCACCAGGGTGCCCGTCTCAGCCGCCCTTCCGGCGGGAAGCTCCAGGGCCGCCCTGGCCTTTATGGACGGCGCGCCGAGGCGGCCGGGCTTCATGCCGCGCACCACCTTCAACACGTTCCAGGCCTCGTCCACGAAGACGACATCGATGGCATAGCGCATGCCGAAGGTGTGCACCTGCCGGCAGGGCACGATGAGGAGGCCGCTCCCGGGGAGCAGGGCTTCTGTGCCCAGGAGCCCCCGGCGGCGGGAGGCGGGCGTCTCGGCCACGGCGGCCCTCTCCGCCAGTACCGTTCCCCGCGTGAGGTTGACCAGTCTTACTTCCCGCATGTATGCAGGATAACACATGGCGTTGACTGGGAAAGCGCAAACGTTAAGAATAGATGCCGAGACGCAAAGGAGCTTCATGGACGATATCTTTACTCGCCTGCTCACGGGCGACCGGCGCGCGGTGGCCAGGCTTATCACCATGGTGGAGAATGGCGACCCCGCGGCGTCGGCCCCCCTGCGGCGCCTGCACCAGCGCACAGGACGCGCCCATATCGTGGGCATCACCGGCGCACCGGGATCGGGCAAGAGCACCCTGGTGTCGTCGCTGACCAAGTGCCTGCGCGGCATGGACCTCAGCGTGGGTATCATCGCCGTCGATCCCACCAGCCCCTTCAGCGGCGGTGCTATCCTGGGCGACCGCATCCGCATGCAGGACCTGGCCACCGACCCGGGGGTCTTTATCCGTTCCATGGGCACGCGAGGGGCCCTGGGCGGGATAGCCGTCGCCACCAACGACGCCGTGAACATCCTGGACGCTTTCGGCAAGGACGTGATCATCGTGGAAACGGTGGGGGCGGGACAGGTGGAGGTGGAGATCGTCAAACTAGCCCACACCTCGGTGGTGGTGACCATGCCGGGGGGAGGCGACGAGATCCAGGCGATCAAGGCCGGCATCATGGAGATAGGTGACATCTTCGTGGTCAACAAGGCGGACCGCGCGGACGCGGGACGGACCTTCACCGAGATAACCATGATGCTGGAGATGTCGGACCGCAAGGACGGTTTCAAGCCCGCGGTCATCCGCACCGTGGCTACCACGGGCGAGGGGGTGGAGGAACTGGCCGGAGCCATCAAGGAGCACTACCGCTACCTCGAAGCGGAAGGCCTGCTGGCGAAGAAGGCGCGGGAGCGTATAATCGCCGAGGTCATGGAGATAATCGGGCGCCAGGTAGAAGAGGCGGTAGGCAGGGCGCTGCAACAGGACCCCGAGATGATCGCGCTCATGCACAAACTGGTGGACACCCGCGAGGTCGATCCCCACACCGGGGCTCGCATGGTCATCCGTCACCTGCTCGGGAAAGAATAGCCGGACCGGCACCGGTTGCAGGTCCGTCCATAAAGTCAGGGCCCCGCTAACAGCGGGGCCTGGGTGCTTCCGGATACGAGCGCCGCCATCAGGCGCAGTACAGGTACTCGTCCACCGGCCTCTGGATCTCCGCATCGTTGCCGTAGAGGCGCTCACTTCATGCGGTCCCGGTTGAGGTCGTTGCCTCAGGTGGAATGAACAAACAAGAAGTCTGACCCTATGAGAAGCGGAAGAGGCATACGTCCCCGTCATGGACGACGTAGTCGCGGCCCTCCACCCTCACCGCTCCCTTGTCCCTGGCGGCATGGAACGATCCGTGAGCGATGAACTCCTCCCAGCCGATGACCTCCGCGCGGATGAACCCCTGCTCCATATCGGTATGGATCTTCCCCGCTGCCTGCACGGCGGTGCTGCCCTCGCGGAGCGGCCATGCCCGGCACTCCCCGGACTCGGTGGTGAAGAAGGTTATGAGCCCCAGGAGCGCGTAGCAGCGCTTCGCGAACTCGTCCAGCCCCAGGCTCTCTACGCCGTAGGCCTCCAGGAACTCCCTCGCCTCCTCCGGCTCCAGGTCCTCTATCTCCGCCTCCAGTTTGGCGTCGAAGGCCACCAGCCCGGCCCCCTCGGAATTCGCTGCCTCCCGTACCGCTCTCCACAGGGGATCGTCGCCGCCCAACTGCTCCTCCCCCAGGTTGGCCACGTAGATCACCGGCTTGGCGGTGAGCAGGAAAAGACCGGAGAGCATCTCATCATCGCCCCGGGAGAGTTCCATGCGCCGCACCGGGACCTCCCGGTCCAGCTCCGCTTCCACCCTCTCCAGCAGCTCCAGCTCGCGCGCCTTGTCGCGGTCCCCGGTCCTGGCCGCCTTGGATATCCTCTCCTTGCGCCTCTCCACCACGGCCAGGTCAGCCAGGATCAGCTCGGTGTTCACCACGGCTATATCCCGCTCAGGCACGATCTCCGCCCTCACGTGGGCAACGTCCGGAGAGGTGAAGCAGCGTACGGCATGGGCCAGGGCGTCCACTTCCCGCACATGGGCCAGGAACTGGTTCCCCAGTCCCTCGCCGTGGTGTGCTCCCTCTACCAGCCCCGCGATGTCCACTAAGCGAAGGTCGGCGGGGACCGTCTTGCTGCAAGCGGCCGCGGCGGACACCTGGTGAAGGCGGACATCCGGCACGGGCGCCATTCCGTAATTGGGGTCAACGGTGGAGAACGGGTACCCGGCCACCTGCGCACCTGCGCGGGTCAGGGCGTTGAATATGGTCGACTTACCGGAATTAGGCAGACCTATTATCCCGACCTGCAGGGCCATGATACCGCCTCCTTGCGCTATATGATATCTTACCCTCTTTTTTTATGGCATTCCGGTCCGATCGTTTGCATCGCGCAAGCGACAGCGACGCCCGGAGGGCGGCGGCGGTGCCCGGCATGGTCAAGTTTGAGCGGCATGGTTTCGATATAAAACTGGACGTTGAAAAGGGGAAAAGCACATGAGATCGGCCAAGCTTTTGCCACTGTCCCACTGGATAGCCTTTATCGTGGTGGGCTTCTACCCCCTGTACTCAGGGGACGATATCGAATACTGGCCCTGGATAGTCGCCGTAGCGGTCATGGCTGTCCTGGGTGCCGCCTATCACGTGGCGCGCCGCATGAAGCCACCCCTGAACCTGGGGACGTGGGGCATCATCCTGCTCGGTCTGGACGCCATCCTCGTCTGCTTCCTCGTCTACTACAGCGGTGGCATCGCCAGCCCTTTCTATCCCCTCCTTTTCCTGCTCTGCGCCACCTCCTCCCTCTACGACCACTGGACCAATGCCCTGACCATGGCGGGCGTGGTGAGCGCGGGCTACGCAGTGGCCTGCATCGGGGGCGACATGGTACTCGCGGAAGACGGGGCTCGCCTGCTCATCAACGTGGTCGTCCTCCTCGGTGCATCGGTGATCCTCTCGTACCTCGCGGAGCTGGACCGCAGGGAGCACAGCAAGGCGGAGAGGATAGAGGCGCTGTACCAGCTCAGCTCCACGCTCATGGAGAAGGTCGACCTCAAAGAGACCCTGCACAACCTGCTCTCCTCCACTGCCTCCTTCTTCCAGACCGATGTAAGCTCCGTGCGGCTCCTGGACCGCAAATCCGGGGTGCTGGTGCTGGAGGCCTCGGGAGCTCCCGCGGACGAGCTTGAAGAGCAGATAGACATCGCCGTGGGCGAAGGGTTCATCGGGTGGGTGGCCCGGGAGAAACGTCCCATCCTGGTGAACGACATCGAAAACGATCCCCGTTTCGCCGATTTCCCCCAGGCGCGCAAGAAGGTCCACTCGGCCCTGGCGGCGCCCATCATGGTTGGAGGGGAACTCATGGGGGTACTCAGCTTCGCCAGCACCCAGCCGCGCGCTTTCTCCTCCGAGGACCTCCAGATGCTGGTGACCATATCCTCCCTGGCCGCCTCCCTCATCGCGCGCGCGGAGCTCTACCAGATGGTGCTCTCCCGCAGCGAGGTTATCGTGGGCAGCATGAGCAGCGGCCTTCTGGTCACCGACGCCAGCGGCAAAGTGGTCATGGCCAACCAGGCGTCCCGGGACCTGCTGGGGCTGGAGAGCGTTCCCCGCGACATCTCGCTGCGCGAACTCCTGGAGCCTACCCTGCTGGACACCGAGGCGCTGTGGAGATTCCTGGAGGGAGAGATGGCCCCCGTGACCGAACCCTCCCATGCGCACCTGGAAGTGCACCTGCGGGGAACGCCCGAGCGCATCCTCTCGGTCAGCGCGTCCCCCATCCGCGCCGGATACGAACCCCACAGCGGCTACGTGGTCATCCTCGAGGACATCACCGAGCGGGTCAAGGTGGACGAGATCCGCGACGACCTCATGCTGCTCATCGCCCGCCGCGTCGAGGAGCAGACGGCCCTCTACGAGGTGGGCAAGTCCCTCGTGGACGAGGTGGAGACCCACGACCTGCTGGAGTTCCTGCTGGACAAGGCGGTGGACCTGGTCGACGCGGAACTGGGCGTGCTCTCGCTGCGCGAGGAGGGGGACACCTACCGGGTCAAGGCGGTACACGGCGTGGACGCGGCAAGCGTAGGGATATCCTACGGGCACGGCCAGTACCTGCCGGGAGAGGCGGTGGCCCAGCAAACACCGCTGCGGCGGGTGGAGATCGATCCAGCCGACACGACCCCGTGGGGCCGGGGACTCGGGTACCGCATCTCCTACCTGGTCGCGCCGATCACCTGGCAGGGAGTGACCAAGGGAGTGATCGAGGTCGCCTCACCGGCGTCCGCCAGGGCTTTCGGCGAGGACGACCTGAGGTTGCTGGGCCTCTTCGTGAACCAGGCGGCCATCGCCCTGGAGAACTCCAACCTCTACCGTCTCATCACCGAGGACCAGCGGCGGACCGAGGCCATGCTGCACTCCATCAATGACGGCGTCATCGCCGTGAACAACGACGCCCAGGTCATACTGGTCAACGCGGCGGCGGAAAGGATCCTTAACCTGCCGCCGTTCAGCGAGACGGAGAAACGCCACGTCAAGGAGGTCATCCGCATCCAGAACCTGGCCAATATCTTCCTGCGGAGCCTCCACACCAATCGCGAGTTGGGCGAGGAGATCCAGTTCGAGCCGCCGGACCGGCGTCTCCTGGAGGTGGAGACCTCGCTTATCGAGACCAGCCCGGGCGAGCGCATCGGCATCATCGCGGTCATCCGCGACATCACCGCCCTGCGCGAACTCGAGCAGGCCAAGTCCGATTTCGTGTCCACCGTGTCCCACGAGCTGCGCACCCCGCTGACCTCCATCAAGGCATATACCGCCACCCTGCGCCGCCCCGACGTGGATTTCGACGACAAGACCCGCCAGGACTTCCTTCAGGTCATCGAGGAGGAGACGGACCGGCTCACGCGCCTCGTCTCCGACATCCTCGACGTGTCCCGCATCGAGTCGGGGAAACTGACGCTCAAGAGGCGGGACTTCGACCTCTCCAAGCTGGTGCGCATCACCATCGGGAAGCTGCAGTCGCAGTTCCCCAACCACGAGATAAAGCTGGTCTCCCCCGAGAGCATGGGTCCGGTGCGCGCTGACCCCGACAAGATCGAACAGGTCTTCGTGAACCTTGTGGATAACGCGGTCAAGTACTCGCCCTCCGGGGGAGAGATCGTGCTCACCCTGGAGGCGCAGCCGCATAAGGTCGAGTGCGGCGTGCGCGATTCGGGGGTGGGCATACCCGAGGAGCACCTGCCCTATATCTTCGAGAAATTCCACCGCGTGGACAACCGGGCCACGCGTGAGATATACGGGACGGGGCTGGGTCTCTACGTCAGCAGGAGCATCGTGGAGGCGCACGGCGGTACCATCTGGGCCGAGAGCGTACTCGGGGAAGGCAGCACCTTCCATTTCACCCTTCCCCTTTCCTCTCGAGTGGATGGCATAGGCGGTGTGGAGCGTTCGCCATTGCTCGAGGGTACGGGTGGCGAGGCAGGAGACTGAAAGGAGGCCCCATGGAGAAGATCAGGGAAGCCCCCATCAAGGTCCTGGTCGTGGACGATGAGAGAAACATCCTTGATATCATCAAGTTCAACCTGGAGGTGGAGGGTTACGAGGTCACCACCTCGCGGGACGGCGAGGAAGCGCTGCGACTGGTGCGTGAACTGCGGCCGGACCTGATACTCTGCGATATCATGATGCCGGAGCTAGACGGGCTCGAGGTCTGCCGCCGGCTTAAATCCGACGGGCGCACCAACCAGATACCGGTGGTGATGCTCTCGGCCAGGACGCAGGCGCAGGACAAGGTGGCCAGCATCGAGGCGGGCGCCGACGACTTCATCACCAAGCCCTTCGACTTCTCCGACCTGGTCGCCCGCATCACCATCAACCTCATACGGGCGCGGCAGAAGAGGGACGTCAGTCCCCTTACCGGCCTTCCCGGCAGCATATCCATCGACGCCGAGACCAAGCGCCGCATTTCCAAGAACCTGCTCTTCGCGACGCTCTACATAGATATGGACAACTTCAAGCCCTTCAACGATATCTACGGCTTCCCCGCCGGGGACAGGGCGATCAGGATGCTCGCCGCCATCGTCGACGATGCTGTGAAGAAAGCCGGCAACCTGGACGATTTCATCGGTCACGGAGGCGGCGACGATTTCGTGGTCATCACCTCGCCGGAGAAGGCCAGCGCCATCGCCGAGTCGATCATCGCGGACTTCGACGAGCAGGTAAGCAGCCTCTACCGGGACGAGGACCTCAAGCGCGGCTACTCGATATTCATCGACCGCCTGGGCAGAGACAATTATATCCCCGTCATGACCCTGAGCATCGGCATCGCCAGCAACTACCGCAGGCGCATCACCACCCACTGGGAGGTCGGAGAGATCGCCAAGGAGACCCTGAACTATGCCAAGTCCATCCCCGGCAGCACCTATTTCCTGGACCGGCGCACCAAGTGACCCGCGTCCCGCCGTTCCATTGCGTATCAAGGTGGCGGGGCGCGATGACGAAACCTCTATTGATGTCGATGGAAAGCGGGGAGAGCGCAAAGGGGTAAGTGGCGGACCATGAACGAGGAGAGGGAAGGCAAGTACCGCATCCTGCTGATCGAGGACGATCCGGCCATCTCCAACGTAGTCGAGCTCAACCTCAAGCTGGACAACTACGACGTCTTCCTGGCCGCCGATGGCGAGGAGGGCTTGAAGATGGTCGCGGAGACGGACCCCGACCTTGTCATCCTCGACGTCATGATGCCCAAGATGGACGGCTGGCAGGTGCTCATGCAGCTCAAGTCAGAGGACAAGACCAGGGATATCCCGGTGATCATGCTCACAGCCATAGACGACGAACAGTCAAAGGTCATCGGCCTGCGCGGCGGTGCTGACGATTACGTGCCCAAGCCCTTCAGCCCCCTGGAGCTGGCGGCCAGGGTAAAGGTGATCCTCGACCGCGTGGGCCGGGCGCGCCGTATGACCGCGGAGGCGTCCAGGGAGACGGTGCGCCTGGAGCAGATCCCGGTGCAGAAGGGGGACACCATCAAGCTCATCCCCATGGAGGACATCTTCTTCATCGACACCAAGCACGAGTATGCCAACCTGCACACCGCCTCGGAATCCTACCTCACCACCTACAGCCTGTCCGAGCTGGAAAAAGTGCTGGACCGCAAGGTCTTCTTCCGCACTCACCGCAGTTTCATCGTCAACCTGAAGAAGGTAAACCAGATCATCAAGCTCTCCCGCAACAGCCTCATCGTGACCCTCAGGGACGACAAGGAGAGCCGCGTCCCGGTCTCGCGCCGCCAGGCCTCCGCCCTGCGCGACATGTTGGGGCTCTAGGGCAAAAAAAGTTAAAGGCCGGGGGACATTCGACCGAGAATACTATTGAGGTAGCTAGGTATCCCCCATGAGTTTACCGGCAATTTCCCTCAATGGGTGCAAGCAAGCAGACTAGCTGCCAACCAAAGACCCCGTTCCCCCCAACGGGGTCTTCCCCTTCGGGGCCATCGTTTATGCTGGCCCCAATCGCGATTACATTAGGCCGACGTCGGATCCATGGATTATCAGGCGATACGGTGGACCGATGCTTCCAGGGTCAACGTTGAAGCTTGCGCCACAGAACACCTGCCAGCACAGGGATCGAGGATCGGATGTGGCGGTATCTTCGGTCTTCAATCCGTGAAGGTGCCCTATAAGGCACACCTTGAACACGGACTGGATGCTTAAAGTACGTCCCCTACAACGGGATGACCTCTTCGGTAACCTCGCTGCCCTTGACGGTGACGCGCAGGAAATGGTGGAAGCCGCCCGCCTGCTCCGATAGGTGCGGGTCGGCGCCGCCGCCGCCGCTGACCACCACGCGGGGCGGGCCGGATCCGTAGAGCATATAGGCGTGGATATGGCCGCAGTAGAGGGCGGCCGCGCCGGCTTGCCGCAGGATGTCCAGCATCTCCCCGGCGCTCTCCGTCTCCTCCTCCTGGAACCCGTCCTTCCCCATGTCCACCGGGGCGCCGGGGGGTACGTGGGCGAAGCCGACCAGCAGCCTCTCCCCCTCCAGCCCGGAGAGGTCGTCTCTCAGCCACGCCAGCTGTTCGTCCGGACACCCGACGCCCCGCACGGCGTCGTTGAGGAAGACGAGGTGGGCGTCCTGGAAGTCGATGGCATAGTGGTCAGGCCCGAAGACCGCCTCGAAAACGGCTTTGTCTCCCCCCGGCATGTCGTTGTCCCCGGGGATGACATGGTAGCTCAAGCCGGTGCCGTCGAGGTAATCCTTCATCGCCTGCATCTCCGCGAGGCCCCTGCCGGTGGAGATATCGCCCACGATGACCAGGAACTCCCCCTCCCGGGCCTGGCTGACGATCTCCTCCAGCAGGTCGGTGCGGGCGTGGGTGTCGCCGCATACAAGGAAAGAGAAGTCGTTGTCCGGGCTGGTTCCATTCTGGTCCGCGCTCCCGTTTTCCCCGCCTTCGATACCGTTTCCCTCTGGCACCGCATTGCTACAGGAGGATATGATCAGGGCGGCCGCGAGCAGCAACATCGGCAGAAACGTCGTGATTAAACCAGTGTGCCTTCTCATATCAATCCCTTCGTAGGCCGCTACGGCCATCCCGCTCAATCTCCCGGGACCGCCTTGCTTTAGGATACGTCTCCGGCAGACCGCCAGCAATGATAGGACGCAGCGGTATGGACGCGTGTTTCCCGAGGATGCATTGGCCTGAGGCGTGGGTGGGTGGCCGCTCCGTGACTATGCTCCGCCAATGGAAGCGCGCGCGCCGCTTCTGGTAGAATAGCACTGCACGTCTGGGGCCGTAGCTCAGTGGGAGAGCGCTGCCTTCGCACGGCAGAGGTCGTGGGTTCAAATCCCATCGGCTCCACCAGCATGCGCCCAGCCCTCTTGCGAGGGCTTTTGACTTTACAGCTTGCCGCGTTCCTTGAGTACGGCCATGCCCAGTTCGACGAGGTTGCCGGCAGGTTCTTTCCAGTCCTCCCGCACCAGCACCGCCACGGCCAGGGAGGGGCAGTTGGAGACGCACTGGCCGCAGCCGATGCACCGGTTCACGTCCACCACAGCCAGGTCATCCTCCACCTTTATCGCCTTCATCTGGCAGACGTCGAGGCAGGTCCCGCACCCGTTGCAGAGGTCCGAGTCCACCGCGGCCAGGTAGCGCGAGGAGGCGATGGCGCCGGATATGTTCAGCCTGGTCATGGTGCCCAGAAAACCGCAACAGCAGCCGCAGCAATTGCAGATGAAGGTTATCTTGTCCCGGATGTTGTCGGTGATGTGCACCAGCCCCGCCTTTTCCGCCCGGTCCAGGGCGTCGAACATCTCCTCTTTGCTGGCCTTGCGGGCAAATCCCCGCTCCACCAGGAACTCGGCGCCGGGGCCGATGGCCATGCACACATCCTTGGGCGCTCCGCAGGACCTGCCCAGGAGCTCCGCCTCGTGGCGGCAGAAACAGGTGGTCAGGGCCATGTAGACGCCGTCCCTGATATACTCGCTGACCTTCTCGTAGGGCAGGACCTCCTCGCCGCGTGGGATCTCCTCCTCCACCATCATCACCCGCGCCAGGGCGGTCTGAGAGGAGAAGCTCTGCTCCCCCCAGCCATCGTAGTAATACCTGTCGAAGAGCTCGGCTATCTTGCGTTTGCGTGGATTGACCTCACCCTTCATGAACTGCATCTCGAAGATGCCCGGCACCAGGGGCAGGAGGTTGTAATAGCGTTTGCCTCCCTTGTCCCTGACGAATACCAGCCCCTTGTCGGCCATGCCCTCGAGCAGGGGCCGGAGCTCCGCCTCATTTCGGCCCGTCCCCTCGGCGATGGAACCTATCTCTTCCAGGTACATGGGCAGTTCCAGGGCCAGCTCCGCCTCCTCTTCGTCGAAGATCATGCGCAGGATCTCGAGCAGGTACTCGGACTGCAGCGCCCCGATGGGAAAATCGTCCAGCCGCTTCATCAATCGCACGTAAAGATCGTCCACGACTACCTCCCCGCTAAAGCTGGCGTGCCTACCATCCGATTTCAATTACTGGCTGAATGATATCACAGCCGCTATGCAGCCGTTTGATTTTATGCGGGAAGCCGATATCATATACACAAAGACGGGGGTGGCAAGATCAGGGAGTAGGGACATAAAGTGGACTTTCTCGAGGAGCTCAACAGCTACTACGTCAGGAACCGGGGCAAACGGATCAAGCAGGAGTTCCGTGACGTCCTGGAAAAGGAACCGGAGGAGTTGACCGGCTCCCAGAGGCAGATATACGAGATCTACATCGAGCCGAACCTGAGCCAGCTCCAGGACACGCTGTACGAGGCCTTCAAGGAGGCGGACAGGCCCCTGGACACCTGGCGTACGGCCATACTGGAGAACCCCCCCAGCATCATCAACCATGTCGCCAAGAAGATGGTCATCCGCGCCATCCGCGACATGGACACCGGCGAAGCCTGAACCCCGCACGCACTCATCCTGACAGGATACAGTGATACCGGAGCGGCCTTGATCCTGCCCAAGTGTTCGCTGGTGCTTGCTATGTCTCCACCTCCTCGGATGGCCTGAATTTCAGCAGACGATAGAGCCCCCTTGATGGTTTGTAGATCTCGTCAGGAAATCTCGTGACGAGTTTCCAGACGCACCCGTTGACCGTCTTGGGATGAAAACCGGGGTCCGATGCCTCAATCCGCGAGCGCAGTTCGGTAAAACGCAGACCCTCCGGGTGTTGTTCGAGCAGCTCAAACGCCTTTGCGTATATACGTTCCGTGACTTTCGAGGATCGCATTCGACCGTCCTTCCGATGGATATCTCTTCCCCACTACTCTTCCCGGATGAACAACGGCTAAACCCTGAATCCGATGGACGTCGCCGCCAGACCGTTTCAAGGCCCGCGCCCTTGAGGACGATAAATTTACTGGCTGTTAGGGACCGGCGTTAGATCGGAGGGTACAGAGATGAAGCGTTGGCCGATACTGGTGGTATCGCTGACGGCCGTGGCCGTCCTCGCCTTGCTCGCCGCCGGCTGCGGGGGCAGCGACAACGCCGCTACCGGCGGGGATTCCGGGACAGGGCAGGGGGGGCCGGTGGGTCAGGCGGAGTCTGCCGCCTGTGCCGCCAACCGCAAGATGATCTCGTCGGCGCTGCAGCAGTACGAGAACCTCGAGGGATCTCCCGCCAGGTCCATCCAGGCCCTGGTCCCCGGCTACCTGCAGAGCGTCCCCTCCTGCCCCTCCGGCGGCACGTATACGCTGCAGGGTAACAAGGTCAGCTGCAGTGTGCACGGCTCGTAAGGTCGGCCCTGGAAGCGCCGGTTTGCCATACCGTTTGGTGATCCATAGATCCGGCGCTGGTCTAACGTAATGGCGACCGGGGCCAGAACAAGCGCTGGCCAACGCCCTGCTGGAAAAGCCGGAGCGGGGCGGGAGGGCCAGCGGTTTACGGGTCGGGACGCAATCCTTGCGAAACGGCGACAGGCCAGTATGAATGCTGTTCCCGGTGCTGCCAAAGCGGCGCCCTGGGTCACAGCGCTCTCGCTATGCGTTTACCGTAATCCTCAGCCTCCTTGAGATCCTCCGCCGAGGGGACCAGGTTGACCCGGAGGGGTTCCTCGTCGACCTTGAACTTGAGCCCTTTGAGCCGCTCGGCGATGAGCTTGGGGGCCTCCCCGCTCCATCCGAATGAGCCGAAGGACGCTCCCACCTTGCCCTTGAGGTTCAGCGTCGCCAGGTGCGAGAGGAGGAACCACACCGGCTCCACGGCGTCCGCGTTGATGGTCGCCGAACCAACCGCGATGCCGTCCGCTGCCTCGATGCGGTCGATCATCATCCCCAGTTCCGTGGCTGCGGCATCCATGACCGTGGCCTTGACGCCCTCGGAGCGGGCTCCCTCGGCGATGCTCTCGGCCAGCATGGCGGTGTTGCCATAGGCGCTGGCGTAGAAGACGAGGAGCGATTTCTCGTCCGTCGGCGCCGGAACCGAACTCCACTCGCGGTATCTCTCCACGCAGCTCCAGGGATCGGCACGCAGCACCGGCCCGTGGCTGGGGCAGATCATCTTGATGTCCAGGTCCTTGATCTTGTCGATGGCTTCCAGGACGTACTTCTTGAAGGGGCGGAAGATCACCTGGTAGTAGTACTCGAAGGCGTAATGGTAATCGTCCATGAGGTCGTCGAAGAGGCGGTCATCGCTGTAGTGCGCTCCCAGGAAGTCGCACGGAAAGAGCAGGCCGTCCATTCCGAGATAGGTGAACATGGTGTCCGGCCAGTGCAGGAAGGGCGCATGGATGAAATCGAGTACCACCCCGCCACCCAGGTCGAGGGAGTCGCCGTCCTGCACAAGCATGGGGCCCACGTCCCGGTTGAGGATGTTCTTGACGAAGTTCTTGCACTGGCGGTCGCATACCACCCTGGCGTTGGGGGCATCCTCCAGCAGCCGCGCCAGGGACCCGGAATGATCGGGCTCGGTATGGTTGATGATCACATAGGAGATTTCCCCGGGGTCGACCAGGGAGCGTATATTCGCTATGAAGTCCTCGTAGAACTGCGCCTTCACCGCTTCGATCACCGCTACCTTCTCCCCCCCGGTCAGGAGATAGGAGTTATAGGTGGTGCCGTGATCGGCCTTCATGATGATGTCGAAGATACGCAGTTGAGGATCCAGGGCGCCGACCCAGTGCACTCCGTCTGAGATCTTCGCTGCAGGCATGCGCTCCCCCTAGATCTTCTCGAACATATCTTTGTCCGCGCCGCACTGGGGACATACCCAGTCGTCCGGCAGGTCCGCGAAGGGGGTGCCCGGTTCTATCCCGCCGTCGGGGTCTCCCTTGTCGGGGTCGTAGACGTAGCCGCAGATCGTGCACTCGTACTTATCCATTACCTGTTCCTCCTTCTGCTTACATGTCCTGTAACCGATCCGGTCGGGCGGTTTTACTATAATATACCCGAAACGCTTGGATTCTATCGAAAGGCCCGGCCGGGAACATGATCCCGGTCAGTCACAACAAGCCGCGACAGGGAAGGAGTCATCATCGCCGCCCTGGACAGCGAGAGCGCCGTAGCCTGGTTCTGCACCTACACGCCGCTGGAGATACTCGATGCCGCGGGGTTGGTGCCGGTGCGGCGTTATGGAGACGCGGGCTCCCTGGAGTCCGCGGATACCCTCCTCCACACCGCCATCTGCCCCTATGTGCGTGCCTGCCTGGCGGAAGGGATCCAGGGGGAGGGCCCCCACCAGGCCGTATTCGTCAACTCCTGCGACGGCATGCGCAGGCTATACGACGCCTGGAGGGACCGTTTCCCGGACGATCTCGTCTACCTCGTGGACCTCCCGCGCAATACCGGTGACGGGGCCGAACGCCTGCTGGCGGAGGAGTTCCGCCACCTCGCGCGCGCGCTGGGAGAGATGACAGGCCATGAGGTCACCGCTGTTGACCTGCGCGAGGCGGCGCTGGCGCGGGAGGAGCGGCGCCTCTCCTATCTGCGCGCCTGCGAGGGCCTGTGCGGGGAAAAACGGCTGCGCCTGGCCATGGCCTTCCACTCCCGGCTTTATACGGACATGCCTCCCTGCGGCGAGCCGGCGGGAACCGCCGGCGGCGTCCCCGTCCTGCTCTCCGGGAACCTGCTCAACCCCGCGGGGCTGGTGGCCAGCCTGGACCGCGCGGGGGCCCGGGTGGTGTGGATAGACCTCTGCAACGGCGACCGCTCCTTCGCGACGCCCACCTTGCCCCGGGGCGAGAGCCTTGATGAGTTGCTCGGCTCCCTGGCGCGCGCCTACCTGGACCGCCACCCCTGTGCCCGCATGGCGGACGCGGAGCGCCGTTATCGCACGCTGGAGGAGACGGTCGCGGCGGTGGGCGCGAAAGGAGTCGTCTACGCTTCCCTCAAGTTCTGCGATGCCTACCTCTACGATTTCCCACGCGTGCAGGAGCGGCTCGAGCGGGCGGGCATCCCGGTCCTGCGCCTGGAGAGCGATTACGCCGACGGCCACGTGGGCCAGATGCTCACCCGCGTGGAAGCCTTCCTGGAGATGCTCGAGTAACGGAGACGGAAGTCCGCACAAGGAGGACGGATGGACCTGGTCAAGACCATCAAGGAGCACTTCTCCGAGCGCCTGGAACCTTCCACCTTCCATTCCAGGTTCTTCTGGAGGACGGCCGAGAGCCTGGCCCGCTCGCCCCTGAACCGCCCGCAGTGGAAGGCCGACCGCGTCTCCCTCTCATACTTCCTGGCCATCACCAGGGACGCATACCTGGGGCGGGGGCCGGTTGTATGGTGCAACCTCTTCGTACCCAGCGAGCTGGTGCTGGGGCTGGGGTGCATCCCTTTTTACCCGGAGATGGCGACCGCGGTGGTGGCCGCGGCGGGAATGGGGCCCCGCTTCATCGACCGCGCGGCGGAAGCCGGCTTCTCCCCTGACGCCTGTTCCTTCCACCGCTGTGCCATCGGCCTGGCCCTGGAGGGCTTCATGCCCGAGCCCTCCGCGCTCCTTGCCGTCAACTACCCCTGCGACTCCGCCCCCCTCTCCTTCGCCTTCTGCGGCGAGCTGTACGGCCGGCCCCAGGTGACCGTGGACATCCCGCTGCCGGGACGCCCCGGCGGGCAGGCGCTGCTGGCGCAGCAGCTGGAAGAGACGGCCGGCCTTCTCGCGGAATGCTCCGGCTTTGGGGGCGCCGAGGTGGAGAAGGGCCTGGCGAAGGCCCTCGAGCGTTCCAACCAGGCCCTGCGTTACCTGCGCGAGGTGGAGGAGATGCGCAAGCGCGATGACTGCACCCTGTACGGCGTGGACGCCATGGGGGGCATCAGCGTCCTCTTCGCCAGCATGGGCTCACAGGCCGGCGCGGATTTCTATCGCCTACTGGCGAAGGAGTTGCGGACGCGGGGCTGTGCCGGGGGTGACTCCATCCGCCTGATGTGGATGCACATCAAGCCCTGGTTCGCCCAGGGTATCTTCAGCACCCTTGCGAAGGGAGGCGCACGCCTGGTATGCGAGGAGTACACCCACGCCACCTGGGAGGCCATGGACCCGCACGATCCCTACAACTCACTCGCCGCAAAGCTGGGCAACCACTTCCTGGTGGGACCGGTGGAAAGGAGGGCCACCCACCTCGCCTCCCTGGCGGAGGAGTACCGCGTGGACGGCGCCATCCACTACAACCACTGGGGTTGCCGCCAGAGCTGCGGCGGCGCCGCCCTGGTGAAGCAGGCGCTGCAGGAAAAGGGCGTCCCCACCCTCATCCTCGACGGCGACTGCGTGGACGAGCGGGAATACCAGGAGGGGCAGATATCCACGCGCCTGGAGGCTTTCCTGGAATCCCTGCGTTGAAGCCCTCCGCCCCAGAAGCTCCTGCTATGATATAGACGTCCGGATTCCCGTTTAGGGCATCAAGAGAGGAGGCGTCAATGGAGGCCTGGGGATGAAGACACTGGTCACGGGAGCTACGGGTTTCATCGGCGGCGCGGTGGTCAGGGAGCTTCTGAAAGACGGCGTGGACGTGCGGGTAACGGTCAGGAAAGACAGCGACACCAGGAACATCGACGGCCTGGAGGTGGAGCGGGTCTTCGGCGACACCAGGGACAGGGACTCCATGCGGGCCGCCCTCGCCGGTTGCGATACCCTCTACCACGTGGCGGCCTATTTCGCCCACTGGTCTCTGCACAAGGAACAGTTCTACCAGGTGAACGTCGAGGGCACGAAGACCGTCCTCGAAGAGGCGCTCGCCCGGGGGCTGAAGAAAGTCGTCTACACCAGCACCGCCAATACCATGGGCGCCCATGGGGCAGGCAACTACGCGAACGAGGGAGCGGAGTTCAACCAGTGGAAGACCGGCGACCACTATGCGATCTCGAAGTACCTGGCGGAGATCGAGGCCAGGAAGATCTGTGCACGAGGCCTGCCGGTGGTCACGGTCAACCCCACCCTGGTCATCGGCGTGAGAGACATCAAACCGACACCCTCCGGTGCGCTCATCGTCGATATCGCCAACCGGGACATGCCCGGATACATCGACGGGGCGACCAATATCATTGACGTCGAGGACGTGGCACGCGGGCACCTGCTCGCCGCCGCAAAGGGGAGGGTGGGCGAGAGATACATCCTGGGAAACGAGAACGTGACCGTGGGCGATCTCTTCAGGCTGGTCGCCGAGATCGCCGGGGTAAGGCCGCCGAGGCTGAAGCTCCCCTACCGGGCCGCGCTGCTCCTGGGGCACGTCTTCGAGGCCCGGTCCCGCGTTACCAGGAAGCCCCCCGTCGTCTCGGTCTCCCAGGTAAAGATCGGCAGGATGGGCGAGCATTTCGACAATTCCAAGGCCGTGAGGGAACTGGGCCTGCCGTTGACGCCACTAGAGGTTACGGTGGAGAAGACCATCAAGTGGTTCACCGACAACGGCTATATTAGGAAAAAGGGATAGATGTTACTGTTAGCATATGAAGAGAACGGGATGCCGCACGGGCGGCCTCCGACCTTCGGCGGAGGATACCGGGAGGTGCGAAAGGTGAGGAAAGCTCTTGTGCCGTTACTGCTGGGTATGGTGGCCGTATCGCTGGTGGTCTTCATCTCCGGCTGCGGCCTCAGCGCCGAGGACCAGGCTGTGCAGTACATCAACCGGGGGGACAGCTACGCCTACCGCATGGCGAGCGAGGCGGAGACGCTCAGCCTGGCACTGGAGGATTTCTTCGCCATCCTGCAAGGCCCCAACCCCGAGACCATCGTGAACCCGGGAGGGCCCCTGGACCAGTACGAGGCGGCCCTGGACGAGGTGCTTTCCAACTCCACCAGCGCACAGGCCGAATACCACGAAGTCACGAGGCTGGAAGGTGTCGAGGGAGAGGCGACATACGCCGCCATGATGACCGAGGTCGCCAGGAAGACATCGGAACTGATGGATTTCATCGACGCCTGGTTCGATAAGGCCCTGGACGTCATCAAGACCCTGGACGAGGCCAAGATCAGGTCCTATCTCACCGGTGATGAGTTCGAGGGCGGCCTCGCCGACATAGACGAGATGAGGGCGGAGATCGACGGGCTGGCCGGCGAGGCGAAGGACTACAGGCTCGAGGAGACGGATTTCTGACCGGCCTGCCTCCCCACACCCGTAAAGAAGGGAGTAGACGTTGCCGAGAAGACCACACGGTGTTCCCACGGTATGGACGCTGGCGTTGCTGCTGGCGCTCCTGGCGTTAGCGCCGCTCGGCCCGTTGTCGTGCGGCGGCGCGGGCGAGGATGCGGCGGGGGCGGCGGACGAGGCCCTGGAGGAGGGGTCCAGGCTGCCGCCGGGGATCAGCGCCGAGGACCTGGAGGGGCTGAACCTCGAGGACACGAACACGGCCGGGGAGGGCGGTAGCGAAGACGGGACAGGGTCCGGCGCCCCGGACCCCAGGTATACGGCGACCCTGTCCGGAGCACAGTTCACCGTGCTCGACGTGACCAGGAACGACTCCAACCAGAAGGTCATCGCATCTAACCAGCGCGAGGTCACGGGAGATTACCTGGAGATCGAGCTGGCGGTGGAGAACGTCGGGGAGGAAGTCGTCGACCTCTCCCAGTTCTCGTTCCGGTTGGAGAGCCCCAGTATCGTGGCGGAAGATTACCGTTCATAC
Source organism: Actinomycetota bacterium (assembly GCA_040757835.1). Lineage (NCBI taxonomy): Bacteria > Bacillati > Actinomycetota > Actinomycetota bacterium. Next base: position 9,104 of record JBFLWJ010000010.1, on the reverse strand, counting down.
TACGGGGACATCGGCTACCTCGGCGAATACGTGTCCGAGCACGTCATCTCGGCCGTCCTGCTCGACTACGCCGATCTCTCGCAGGCGCTCTACAAGCTCAAGCGGAAGGAGGTCCTTGACGGGGTCTTCCTCTTCTATGACCTCAACCCCCAGAGCACCGAGGAGAACACGGGTTTCAGCGCGGATATCGCCGGTGGCAACGCCTACCTCGTCATCCATAAGGCGCGCGGCGACGACTACGGCGAAGAAGTGAAGATAGGCCTGGCCGGTCTTTCGGATTGAGCCCCGGCGAAGGAGCCGCGTCCCATGCGTTCGATCAAGAGAGGTTTCAAAAGCTTCCGGCGCCATCCCCTGGGCAACCTCATCGTGGTGCTGCTGCTCTTCGTCTGCCTGGCCTTCTCCCTCTCCATGCTGGTGGTGAAGCTGGCCGCCGACGCCCAGGTAGAGGACATCAAGGAGAACGTCGGCAACTACGGCGAGGTCCGGGTGGGTTCGGAATATATCCTGGATGTTTTCGAGCAGGAACTGGACAAGGGGGAGAGGCAACGGCAACGCGAGGCCCGCAGCATGAGCGAGGAGGAGCAGATCGCGGACAGGGCCAAGTTCCTCCTGCCGGAGGAGGTGGCTGATGCCTTCTCCCGCCAGGACCATATCATCACCTACGACAAGGTCCAGAACGCGGGGATAATCATCCTCAACGCGACCAATTCGGAGCTTGCCCCCCTGGCACCGTACGCCACCGACGAGGAACTGGCCCGCAACGGTATAGAGGGCCTGACCACGCAGACGCTGGGTAACCTGTTCGTGTTCGAGGGCAACACCAACGGCGCCTCCGCCTCCGATTTCCTCAACGGGAGCAAGAAACTCGTGGAGGGCTCCTTCTTCACCTACCGCGACTACCTTGAGGGAAACCGGGTGGCGCTGGTGGAGAAGAACATGGCCGAGGACAACGAGCTAGAGATAGGTGACAGCGTTGAGGCGGTGATCGTCGGCGGCGACCGCGGCAACCGTACCATGGACATCGAGGTCATCGGCATATACGAGACCGTCGAGGCGGAACGCGAGAGCGAGAGCATCCTCGATTACAACCCGGCCGGCAACAAGCTCTTCGCCCCCCTCCCCGTAGTGCAGGAACTCAACGGCACACCGGGATACGTCGAGCTCGGCTCGTACTACTTCGACAACGTGGACAGCACGGCATCATTGCGGGATGTTTTCTTGCAGGAGATCGCGGACGGCAACAAGTACGAGTTCCTGAGCGACTACGAGGATTACGAGAAGATATCCGAACCCCTGGAGAGGGTGGGTAAGACCTCTACAATCGGGCTTTTCGGGGCCCTGGGGGCCTGCGCTCTGATCATCCTCCTGGCCATGGCCATCATCATCAGCGGCAGGACCAGGGAGCTGGGGGTGCTCAAGGCCATCGGGGCAACGGACCGCCAGGTCGTCCTGCAGTATGCCGCCGAGGTCATATGTATCTGCCTGGTATCGGTGGTCCTGGCCACCGGTGCCACCGTCCTCATCAGCCAGAGCATCGGCGACTGGCTGATGTCCGGGAGCGAACAGAACGAGGCACCAGAGGAGGAGGCAAAGGCCTATACGGGCAATTACCTCTCCGACCGTAAGCTGTATAAGGAAGGCGGACTGTACTCGCCCACGGTCGCGGAGGACGAGCCGGTCAACCTCAACGTCATCTACCAGGGGGACCTGCTCGTCTACGGCATCCTCATCCTCTTCGGCATAAGCCTGCTGGGGATGGCGGTCCCGGTGATCTGGATAACCAGGCTCAGACCGGCACGGGTCCTGAGCATGGAATAGGAGGTGTGACCCCTTGCAGGACGTACTGCAGGTCAAGGACTTGAGCAAGACCTTCCGGGCCAGGGCGGGCGACGTCCTCGCCGTCGACGCGGTGAATTTCGAGGCCCGCAAGGGCGAGGTGACGGTGATCGTGGGACCGTCTGGCTCCGGCAAGACCACGCTGCTATACCTCATCGGCTCACTGGAGAGCCCCGATGCGGGAGAGATCCGGGTCTTCGGAGAAGACGTCGCGTCCGCCGGTGCCGATCTCATCGCCTACCGCAGGAAACGGGTGGGATTCGTCTTCCAGTTCTTCAACCTCATCTCCGCCCTGACTGCCCTGGAGAACGTAATGCTGCCCATGGACCTGCAGACCGTTCCCGCCCGGGAGCAGCGCGATACCGCCGTAAGGCTTCTGGAAAGGATGGGAATAGACGCGAGGCTGCAGAAGGCGAAGGCCAACAAGATGAGCGGCGGAGAGAAGCAGCGGGTCGCCATCGCCAGGGCCATGGCCAACGACCCGGATATCATCCTGGCCGATGAACCCACGGGCAACCTGGACAGCGCTACCGGGCGCATGGTCGTCGACATCCTGGTCAAGCTGGCGCGAGACGACGGTAAATGCGTAATGATCGTCACCCACGACGAGGACATCCTCGAGGTGGCCGACCGCGCGTTCCGAATGATGGACGGGAAGCTCGATCCCTTCAACCGCGGCGCGTCCATACCATCATGACCGGAGCGATACCTCCCCGTCTATCTCGCCGCGGGTACTCGCACGTATAATCCGGAAAGAAGGATAGTTAACCGTTTCTTAACGGTTCCTTTACACTCGTATCCGATGATGGAAGCAGGAGGTAGAGAATGAGACCGCTGGAGCCGCCGCCGGAGATCAAGGCAATGGCCGGAACGGGCGAGGCCGGGGTGAAGACGGAACCCGCCCGGGAGGTGGCCTACCTGGTTCACAAAGGGCCGTACTCCGGAGTGCAGGATTCCCAGGTGCAGCTGATGCGCTGGATCGGGGACAACGGCTACGAACTCATGGGCCCGGGGATCGCCGTCTTCCACAATGACCCCATCCTGGTCCGCTCGGAGGACGACCTCGTCACCGAGCTGCAGTTCCCGGTGCGCAAGAAGTAGGCGCGCCAGGTCCCGCGCGGCATATGTCTTCAGCGAAGGGGCAGCAAGGAGGAGCCGACATGATCGCAAGGACCGCTTTCATCTTCCTGGCGACCGTCCTCACGCTCATCGTCGCCATGGGATGCGGAAAGACCTGGCAGGAGATGCCGGACGCTACAGAGGACGAGGCCGGCTCCGGGACGGAGGTCCCGGAGGAGTACGCAAGCCTCTACGGGGAGCTGGAGACGAAGCTCGGTGAACTCGACACCTACCTCGAAGGGAGATCCGGCGGAGAGAACGGCAGTACGGTCTTCAGCGTGGAACTTGTCGCCGCCAACTCCAACCGCGGCGAGGAACTCTTCCGCGAGGGGACCATCTATGCCATCCAAGCCACCCTGGACAGCCTGAAGGAACTGGGGGTCGGAGGCATCACCCTGAGCGTGCAGTATCCCGTCCTCAACCCCGACTTTCCCCGCTCCTCCGAGTACCTGGGTTTCTACCGCCAGGTGGCCGCCGAGGTGCGCTCCCGCGGCCTCGCCCTCATCGTGGAGACCACCACGGTCTTCCCCCAGCCGGAGGTGTCACCCCTGGGGGTGGACTACAGCGGGCTGACCCTGGAGGAGTACATGCGCGAGAAGCGCGCCATGACCGAGACCGTACTGCGAGAGCTGCGCCCCGATTACCTCACGGTGGAGAACGAGCCCATGACCCAGCAGTCCAACACCGGTCTCGCTTTCACCGTCGCCAACCAGACGCAGATCGTCAACCATATCCTGGCCGGGCTGGACCGCGCGGGAACGAGGATCGGGGCCGGAGCGGGAAGCTGGGACGACCTCGCCTACTTCGAGAGCCTGGCGGCAAACACCACCGTCGACTACCTCGATATCCACTTTTATCCCATCCAGGGGGACGCGATCCTCGACCGCGCCGAACAGGTCTCCGCCATAGCGCGCACCCACGGCAAGGAGCTGGCCTCGGCTGAATCATGGCTCTACAAGATATCGGGCGAGGAGCTGTCGAGGTCGGAGACGGTGGCCACGGCCATCGATACCTTCGCGCGGGACGGATACAGCTTCTGGGCACCGTTGGACCAGGCTTACCTGGAGGTGATGGTGGAGCTCGCGCGATACCTCGATTTCGCTTTCCTGTCCCCCTTCTGGATGCAGTACCTCTACGGCTACGTGGAATACAGCGCTCTGACCGAGGACATGACCTACGGCGAGCTGCAGCGGGCCTCGGGGCAGAACGCCTGGATAAGTATCCGGTCGGGCGTGCTCTCCCCCACCGGCGAGACCTACAAGGAACTAATCTACCCGCGGTAGCATGGTCCGGACGCGGCGATGTCCGCGTTACAGGTTGCCAAGTATGAAGTCGATTAGCGGCCCCACGACCCCGTTCTCCCGGCGCTGCGAGGTGTTGGCGGAGGCGGTGAGCACATCCATGTGGTTATAACCCTCCAGGAGGAGCCGCTCGCAGTTCGGCGGCGGTTCGCCCAGGTCACCCATCATCCCCTGCGCCGCGATGAACTCGATCTTGGGCATGGCCTCGAGCTGGTCGCCGTGGATATAGTTGAGACCGTACTCCGGGCCGTAGCCGAAGACAGCGGCCATCTGGTCGGCGATGAGCCGGGTCGAGAAATACCATTCCGTGAGGTTGGTCGGCCCCCGGTAGAGCGCGCGAGCCACGTCCTGGATGTCCGCCACCTCGTTGTTGGCGGTGGTGTAGGTTAGCTGCCCCTTAGTGTCCTGGAAGAGGGGATCGGCCGCATCGCCCACCTCGTCGAAGTTTACCCAGTGATAGAGCGGCCCCTGGCCCAGCCCGAAAGCGGAAGGTCCGGCGTCGTTGGCGATGAAGTAGGGGCCGCTGCCGAAGAAGCCCCCGAGCAGGTCCCCCAGCACGGGGATGCCCGCCAAGGATTCCGACATCGGGAAGTCCTTCTTCACCACGGCTCCCCCGCCCAGGAAACCCATGCTGTTCTGGATCATGCCCACGGGAGCGAAGGAGTCGTCGAAGACCGCCCCCAGCATGGCCTCGTTGGTGAAACGGAAGTCGGTCACCTGGGGCGTGCCGTCCATAAAGGTCTGCAGGTCACGGGAGAACATGAAGCGCAATAGCATGCGCATGGATTCCGAGAAGGGCACATCGTCTATGACCGTGCACTCCGCGTCGGGAGCGAAATCGGCCAGGATGGCGATGGCCTCCAGCAGGGACATGGCCTCGGCGTCCAGCATGGGCATGGGCAGGATACGGTTGGCGTTGGGGTCGGAGCGCAGGCTCGCGAGCAGGGTGGCGTACATGCCCTCGGTCATATCGGGGGTGATCAGGCCTTCGGGAAGAGCGCCCAGGAAGAGGTCCATGAAACCGCTGACCGAGGAGACTAGGGTGTCGAAGCCGAAGAGCCCGGCGCAGTTGTTGTAGCCGGCGTCTTCCGTGGTGGCGGGGTCCCCGTCCAGGTCCCATCCCGCGAACATGGAGGTCATGAGGCCGCCCATGGAATGGCCCCCCACGAATACCTTGCTCTTGCGCGCGGCGGCGTCGGGCACCATGGTCTGGATCACCGTGAAGACGTCCTCGGTGTCCAGTTGCAGGCCGAACTCGGAGAGGAAGGGGAGGTCCGCGTCCTTGTACCAGCCCTCGAAGGTACGCCCGTTCAGCTCTTGGCCGAGATAGTAGTAGTCTATGGCCAGCTGCGCGGCCTCGGCGGCGGAGATGTCGCCCGCCTCCAGGCCTGCCTCGATATAGTTTGCGGCGGAGAGGTCCTCGAGGCGGTTGTTACGGCGCTCCACCGCCCACACCTCGAAGTCGGCGCCCCGCTGCGTCTTGGCCTGGTACACGAACTGCCTGGCGAGGTACTCGAAGCCGTTGGCCCCCTCCAGCACCCCCGGTAGCATGACCAGCATGGCTTCGGTGTTGGCGACGTCAACGCCCTGCGCGTCCGCGGGGTCCAGGGTGGAGCCGTCGGCCGGCCGGAAGCGGAGGAAGTGTATCTCATCGCAGACGTCCGGGGCGCCCCAGGCTTCGGGGAGGGGTGCGGAGATCACCCTCTCCTCCATGACCACCACCGCGTCGACTTCCTCTTGGCTATAGTCGCGCGGCACCGGCGCGTGCGCCGCCTCCGGGACAGGGCCTCCGGGCTGGTAGCAGCCCGCCAGGATGATCAGAAACATGAGACTGAACAGACTGATTGCGGTAACGTACTTGCGCACCTTGATCCCCCCTCTTACCGGCATTTTGCACCATACTTCCGAGCTGAAGGCGCTTGCGCCCTATCTTAACAGACTTCCCCAGGTGAAAGCCCTTTCAGGAAAAAGTTGATTGAAGCTTCATTCAATATGTTATCATTGGGTCATGGACAAGGCAAGCAGGAAACGCGCGGAGATCATCGAAGCGGCGTACAAGGTGATCTGCGAAAAGGGCTATCACGCCACTCGCATCGAGGATATCGCAGCGGAGACCGGCATGGCCCAGGGCCTCTTCTACCACTATTTCCGTAATAAACTGGACATCATCACACAGATACTCGACGAGGTCATCCGCGGAATCACCCAGGGGATCGCCGCCGACGCTCCGGCCGCCAGCAACACGCTCGAGGAGTACGAGGCGCAGCTGAGGCGAGCGGTGGACAAGCTTTTCGACCGTTTCGTTGAGGACCCTCTTCTATCCAGGCTGCTCTTCTACGAAGCGCTGGGCATCGACGAGGAGATAAACCATAAGCTACAGGCCGCCTTCGACCTCTTTGGCGACTATTCCGCATCTTACATGAGGAACGGCATCCAGAAGGGCTTCCTCCGCCCCGACATGCGCATCAAAGAGACGGCCTTCGCCTTCAATGCGGTCGTTTTCGAGGGCGCGCGCCGCATATCGCTTTCCGGGAACAAAGAGCAGACGAGGAGGCACTGGACGAATGCCATCGTCGACCTCATGATCCGGGGCACGGCGGGACCGGGGCTCCTGCCCCGGTAGACCTAGCCATAGCGTAGCATGTTATTATTTAGTGACTTGCTATTAACCGGGGTATTTCAGGAGGTATGGTCATGGCTCTGTGGATCGCCATCGGAATCGTCGTACTGCTGGCGCTCATCGTGCTGCCCTCGCTGCGGCGCATCGGCCCCACCCAGGTGGGACTGGTCACCAAGCGCTTCTCTTTCAAGAAGCTCTCGGAGGACAACCCCATCGCCTTCGACGGGGAGGCCGGGTACCAGGCGGAGCTGCTCATGCCCGGACTGCGCTTCAAGTTCTGGGTCATCTTCAAGGTGGATAAGTTCCCTTGGGTGCAGGTGCCGGCGGGCGAGATCGGGGTGGTGATATCCCAGGTGGGCGCCCCGCTCCCCATCGGGGCGAAGTCGGCGGTGTACAAGAAGGAGTTCGGAAACTACACCGACCTGGACCTCTTCATCGCCAACGGCGGCCAGAAGGGCGTGCAGCGCCCGGTGCTGCCGCCCGGCACCATGATCCCCATCCACCCCGTGGGCTTCCTGGTCATCACCAAGAACCAGGTCTACGGCCTGCCCGTTTCCCCGGAGCTGAAGGAGCTGGCGGACCAGGACGGCAGGCTGTACCCGTCCTCCTTCGGCCTCTTGGACAGCCACCTGGACCTGGTGCGCATCTCGCCCCAGCCCAGCGCCGACGGCCAGCACCTCATCGACATGGTGGGCATCGTCACCACCTACGAGGGCGACCCCCTGCCGTCGGGAGCCATCGCCAACCGCCTGGGCGAGTTCGACGACATCATGGAGCTGGAGAGCCAGGGCGTGGGCGACCTCGAGCTCATCGAGCTGCTCATGGGCAGCAAGAACGACCTGCACAACAACTACCAGGACTTCCAGGCCTTCCTGGACAACGGCGGCAAGATCGGCCTCCAGCACGACCCCCTGCTCTACGGGGCCTACGCCCTCAACCCCTTCCTGGTGGGGGTAGAGCTGGTGCCCATGCTGGTGGTGGAGCAGGGGCAGGTCGCGGCCATCAAGGCCTACGTGGGCCTCTCCACCGTCGATACCTCCGGGGTGGAGTTCAAGTTCGGCTCCCTGGTGCGCCCGGGACACCGCGGCATCTGGCAGGAGCCCCTGCGCACCGGCAAGTACCCCATCAACCCCCGCGTCTACCAGGCGGAGATCGTGCCCACCGCCATCCTCACCCTCAACTGGGCGGAGGCCACCTCCGAGGCCCATAACCTCGACCGCCAGCTCCGGCAGATCGTGGCCAAGTCCAGGGAGGGGTTCGTCTTCGCCATCGACCTGCAGGTGCAGATCCATGTCCCGGACACCAAGGGGCCCAAGGTCATCTCCATGGTGGGGACCATGCAGAACCTGGTGAACGAGGTGCTGCAGGCGGCGGTGGGAAACCACTTCCGCGACAAGCTGCAGTCCATGCAGGCGGTGCAGTTCATCGAGACCCGCCAGCAGGTGCAGGAGGAGGCCTTTACCCATATCCGAGATAAGCTGGACGACTACCAGGTGGAGACCAGGGGGGTCTACATCCAGGATGTCGTCTTCCCGCCCGACCTGGTACGCGTGCTCACCGAGCGGGAGATCGCCCGCCAGGAGATCGAGACCTTCCAGAAGCAGAAGGACGCCCAGACGCAGCGCATCGAGACCGAGCAGGCCAAGGGCACCGCGGACATGCAGGCCGAGCTGGCCAAGTCCAAGGTAGGGGTGGACATCAAGACCAACAACGCCAATGCGCGCAAGGCCGAGGCCGATGGCGAGGCCTTCTACATCAGCGAAACCGGGGCCGCCAAGGGAGCGGAGGTGGAGGCGGTCGGCATGGCCCGCGCCAAGGCCTATAAGGCGCAGGTCGCCGCCTTGGGCCAGGGGCCCACGGCCCTAGTCAACTCCGTCGACGCCCTCTCCAAGAGCGGCGTCTCCTTCGTGCCCCAGATCCTGGTGGCGGGGGGAGGGAACGGGGGCATTTTGGAGGCCCTGGCCGCTCAGGTCATGGGCAGCATCTCCCGGCAAGCGACCGTGCCGGTGCCGGCAGGCGGCGCGGTCACGGAGGAGTCGGGGCGGGAGCCCGGGGAGGAGCCTCCTTCCGGGACCGTGCCGGTCCCTCCTCCACCCGATTAGGGTCACCTTTAAAGACCCAAGTCAAGGGTAAGCCTCTCCATGCCCCTTTCGGAAGGGGTTGCTGAAAACTATTAGCTTGGGAGGACGCCTCCGAACGGGCACCTTGCCCCTTTCGCCTTAGCGGAT
>JBFLWJ010000009.1:54149-117325 GCA_040757835.1 Actinomycetota bacterium | reverse complement strand
ACAACTCGGACTCCGAGAGCGTGACCCCGCAGCAGGCCGACCTCAGCCTGGTGAAGACGGTGGACAACCCCTCCCCCAACGTGGGAGACACCGTCACCTTCACCCTGACCGTGGCCAACGCCGGACCTGACACCGCAACGGGCGTGACCGTAGCCGACGTGATACCTGCAGGATATTCTTACGTGGCCGCCTCGATCTCCGGCGGGGACGCAAACAACGATGCCGCGATCCCCACCCTCACCTGGACCATCAACTCCCTGGCCGCGGGGGCCAGCGCCGACCTCACCTTCCAGGCCGAGGTGCTCGGCTCGGGCACCTATGCCAACACGGCCCAGGTGATGGCCGCGGACCAGTTCGACCCAGACTCGGTACCCGGCAACAGCAACTTCGGCGAGGACGATCAGGACACGGTCACGGTAGTCCCCAATATCGCCGACGTCTCTATCACCAAGACCGTGGATGATACCGCCCCCAACGTGGGAGACACCGTCACCTTCACCCTGACCGTGGCCAACGCCGGCCCCGTCGGCGCCACCAATATAGAGGTCTCGGACACCATCCCCGACGGCTTCACCTACACAGCCGCCTCCATCTCCGGCGGGGACGCAAACGACGATGCCGCGATCCCCACCCTCACCTGGACCATCAACTCCCTGGCCGCGGGGGTCAGCACCGACCTCACCTTCCAGGCCGAGGTCAACGCATCGGGGGACTTCACCAACGTGGCGGCCGTAACCGCCTCGGACCAGTACGACCCCGACCCGGGCAACAACACCGACTCGGAGACGGCCGCGCCACAGCAGGCCGACCTCAGCCTCGACAAGACCGTGGATAACGTCAACCCGATAATCGGCGAGACGGTGACCTTCACCGTCACTATAGCCAACGACGGCTCCGATGCCGCGACGGGCATCGGTGTGAACGACGTCATCCCCGACGGCTACTCCTACGTGGCCGGGTCCATCGCCGGTGGAGATGTACAGGACGACTCCGCTGCCCCGACCCTCACCTGGACCATCAACTCCCTGGCCGCGGGGGCCAGCACCGACCTCACCTTCCAGGCCGAGGTGCTTGCCACCGGTGACTACGAGAACGTGGCCCAGGTCATGGCCGCGGACCAGTTCGACCCCGACTCTGTGCCCGGCAACAGCGTGCCCGGAGAGGACGACGAGGACGCCCAGGGCATAACCTTGAGGGAGGCCGCCGACCTGAGCCTCGTAAAAGCCCTCGATGTCACGACTCCGGATGTCGGGGACACGGTCACCTTCACCGTGACGGTGGCGAACGCCGGCCCGAACGCGACCACCAACGTGAGCGTGGAGGACGTCCTGCCAGACGGCTACTCCTACGTGGCCGGCTCCATCGCCGGCGGTGACACCCGCGATGACAGCGCGGCTCCCACCTTCACCTGGTCGATAAACAGCCTGGCCGCGGGCGCCAGCGCCGAGCTGACCCTGCAGGCGGAGGTCCTGGCCACCGGCGATTACCTGAATGTGGCCCAGGTCATGGCCTCGGACCAGTACGACCCAGACTCCACTCCGGGCAACAACGACGACACGGAGGACGATCAGGACTCGGAGGACCTGATCCCGCAGTCAGCCGACCTCAGCCTGACCAAGACGGTGAACAACCCCTCCCCCAATGTGGGCAAGACGGTGACCTTCACCGTAGAGGTGACCAACAGCGGTCCGGATAACGCCACCGGTGTGAGCGTGGAGGACATCCTGCCCAGCGGCTACACATACGTGGCTGGCTCCATCGCCGGAGGGGACAGCCGCAGCGACGCGTCCGCACCTACCCTCACCTGGACCATCAACAACCTGGCCTCGGGTGCTTCCGTCGAGCTGACCTTCCGGGCCGCGGTGCTCTCCTCGGGCGACTATGTCAATACGGCCCAGGTGACCGCGTCCGATCAATACGACCCGGACTCCACCCCCGGCAACGGCTCTGCCGGAGAGGACGACCAGGACAGTGCGAGCGTCACGCCGCAGGAGGCAGACCTGAGCCTGGACAAGAAGGTGGACAATGCGAACCCCAACGTGGGTGAGACCATCACCTTTACGCTGACCCTGGCGAACGCGGGCCCGAGCACAGCGACCGGCATAAGCGTAAGGGATGTCCTTCCCGACGGGTTCACCTACGTGGCTGGTTCCATGGCCGGCGGCAGCAGCAGGAGCGATGCTTCCGCTCCCGCCTTGACCTGGACCGTCAACAGCCTGGCCTCCGGTTCATCCGTGGACCTCACTTTCCAGGCGACCGTCCGTGTCGCCGGAGACTACGTGAACATCGCCCAGGTAATGACGTCAAATCAGTACGATCCCGACTCCACTCCCGGCAATGACGATGGCGACCAGTCCGAGGACGACGAGGACAGCGCCGCCGTCTCCAACATCAATCTCTTCGACCCGCCGTACGGGATCAAGACGGTGAGCGACGATGGTCTCCCTCAGCTCGAGTGGGGGCTAGTCTGGATCAACAGCGGCAACGCCGATTCCATGCGCGTAAGGATAGCGGACAGGATCCCCGAGGGTACCACCTACGTGAAAGGCAGCCTGGCCTACGAGGCGCGGGGAAGCTCCAGTACCATATCCTGTGTATACGATCCGAGCGACAATATGGTGGTCTGGGAGGGCACCATCGCGGCTGACCCCGGGGCGCGCAACGAAACGGAGGCTGAGAACGAAGTGGTCATCACCTTCAGGACCACGGTCGACCCGGATTTCGATGAGGTTGAGAACCAGGCTGCTGCGTATTGGGACCGGAACGGCGATGGAGTACTCGACGACGCCGACGACAACATCAGAAACGATACGCCGGTCCTGAGCGACGACGTCTCCACGACGCCGGCCCTCGATCTGACTGTTTGGAGGAGGGAGAGCGGCGACGGCGGCGACGGCGGCACCCTTCCCAAGACGGGAGTCGACAACCGCACGCGGCTCATGGCGGTTATGTCGCTCTTGACCATCGCCTTGGGGCTGGCGCTCATGCTGGCCGGTGTTATCTTCCTCGCGAGCGGGAGGCGTAGGGAGGAGAGCACGGAACCCGTCATCGGCTGGGATTCCTCAAAGCTTCCCTATGACGGCTAGGTCTGCCCCGACTGCGGAGAGATCACATAACATCACGATCTCCGGAAGCTGCTGCATGTCCCGGCCCGCGGGCTCCTAGAGGACTACTTTTAGGCCCTTGATAAGGAGATATACACCGAAGACCAGCAGGACCACCGCCCCGATCATCTTCTTGTGCCTGGTCAGCCAACCCTGGAACGCGGCCAGGGCCTTCTCGGACCTCGACGGGAAGAAGAAGTATATCGCGATGGGTATGAGGACCGTCGTCAGGGTGAAGAAGGTCAGTATCGCCAGAGATGCCACATCCTCGAGGGTCGATAGATGCGAACTGCTTATCTCGTGCAGCCCCGAGATGAAGATGATAAACGTGGAGGTGTTTACGACCATCGAGACGCACCCCAGGGTCAGTGCCCCCATGACGCCCAGTTCCTTGTCGACCTCGGGCACGCCGTCCCTGTCCCGGCGCAGCAGGTTAAGGGGAATGGCGATAAGACACAGGGCCCCGATAACGATATCGATGTAGCCGTCGATGTCGCTGGTGCCGCCGCTTCCTCCCGCCCGCATTATGTAGACCCCGGCAAACCCCAGGGCCAGGAGGGTAAGGGTGAAGCCCAGGAGCCACAGCAGGGAATTGCGCTTGGCGTTCTGCCTGGAGAGCACGGTGATCAGGATCATCACCGCCACGGGGCTCACTGACGCAGCCAGGCCTATGAGTATCAAGCGCGGCAAGATCTCGCTCAAACGCGCTGCTCCTTTTCCCGCTATCGCTCAGTCGTCCTGGTCCCCCAGCAGAAGCTTCCGCAACCCATCCAGGGTAAGAAGCTGCACGCCCTTGTTCTGCATGCCCCGCAAACCGTCGTCGTTCACCTGCGTACACGCGCCGGGCACCAGCCCCACCCGGTAATCGCGGTCGGTGGCGCCAAGCTGTGTCGCCAGCACGCAGTTGGGAAACGTGAGCCCCACGATGACCACGCTGTCCACGCCCTTCGATGCCAGCAGGTCTTCCAGGGGCGTGGCGTGGAAGGCGCTGAAGCGTGGCTTGTATATCACGTACTCCAGCGGCGCCAACTCCTGGATCTCGCCCGCAAGCAGCGCACCGGCGTCCAGCTCGGCCCCGCTGGGGTTGGTCGAGTCCACCAGTTGCGACCCCCAGGTATATGGAAACCCCACACGCAGCTCTCCCTGTTCGACCTGCCAGCGGCGGCAGGGGTCCACGTTGCTGCCGTCCTCTCTGTACAGCCGGACGACATGAACGATGGGGAGCCCGGCACGACGAAAGGCCTTCAGGGCTTCTACCACCTGTGGCATCACCTCGTCCAGGCCCGGCATTGGAGACGTGCCCCGCGGGTCTCCCCAGTCGTTCTGCACGTCGATGACCAGCAGGGCACAGCTCCGCGGATTCAGCCGCGTATAGGGTGTGACCAGGTTCATGAATTCTCCATCCATGTTCACCACCCGATCTCTAATCGTTTGCCGTCACAAGGCTCACGGCATTTCACCGTAGAATATGAATATATAATAAACGATGGGGGCGGGCCTCGGCCGGCGCAAACCATTTTTCAGGAACGGCAAAGGGAGGAGCGTCATGACGAGAAAGACATCTGCCCTAGGCCTGGTCCTGCTGTTCGCCGCGGTCACCGTGGGCGCCGCCGCCTGTGCCGGCGTACGGGACGGGGAAGAGGTGGCTCAGGTCCCGGGCGATGCACAGGATATCGCGGGTTCGCTGCGTTATGCAGGACAGGAGCGCACCTATCTCCTCCATCTTCCTCCCGCATACGATGGAGAGGATGCTCTCCCGCTGCTTTTCGTTTTTCATGGGGGAGGTGGCGACGGTGAGGGCATGGTCAGGCTCACCCACTTCAGCGACATCGCGGACGAGCACGGCTTCATCGCCGCATACCCTGACGGTATCGATAAGAACTGGAACGACGGCCGGCCGGAGGTCAACCCGGGGGTGGACGACGTGGGCTTCATCTCCGCGCTCATCGATGAACTGGTGGACACGTACGGCATCGACACGACCAGGGTCTATTCCACCGGCATCTCCAACGGGGGCATGTTCTCCTACCGCCTCGCCTGTGAGCTGTCGGACAAGATAGCCGCGATCGCCCCAGTGGCTGCTTTGATGGGAGAGGACCTGTCACGACGGTGCTCGCCGTCCCGACCCGTCCCGGTGATGCTCGTCGTGGGAACGGACGATCCGCTCGTGCCCTGGGAAGGAGGGGAGATAGGAGGAGACCTGGCCAGCCGCGGTTATGCCATCTCGGCCGCCGCCACCGTGTCTTTCTGGGTGGGGGTGGACGGCTGCACCGGCAGCCCGGACTCGGAATACCTGCCCGACGCGGCTCCCGGCGACGGCACGATGGTGAGGAGAGAGATTTACGGTGGGGGGCGGGACGGCACGGAAGTGGTGCTGCTGGCCGTGGAGGGCGGAGGCCATACCTGGCCGGGAGGCTGGCAGTACATGCGCGAGAGGACCATCGGCTTGACCTGCCGGGACATCGATGCGGGGGAAGTGATCTGGGATTTCTTCACGAGGTTCACATTGTCAGCGCAGTGAGAACGGTGTCCGCTGGATCCCGGGAACTCACTTCGCCGTTACACTGAAGACTATAGTATAGTCGTCCGGTCTCTCCCATGCGATCTCCGACTCCACCCCCTCCACCGCCTCGAAAATTGCTGCCATGTGTCCGGCCAGCAGGTGTTCGTTGTAAGGGTTCTCGACCGTCACCTGCAGGAAGCCGGCGTCCTGTTCCAGGCGCACGGGGTTTCCCTGCCCCCACAGCGGGAGAGGAGCCAGCACCCTGCGGTAGATGCCCCTACTGCCTTCGGGCGAGGACCTGTCCTCGCGCGTGATCAGCTTCAGCTCGTCCAGGTGCCGGTGGGTGGTCTCCTTCTGTGCTTTCAGAATAACCGGGTAGATCTCTTCACCCAACTCCTTCTCCAGCTCGCGGAAGACGGTCGTCGGCGTATAGCCGTCGAGAAAAGCCATGCGCACGTCGCGCCTGGTGTCCACGATGATGCCGTCGCTCTCCCTCCATTCCAGGTAGGAGAGCTCGCGGGGCACCCCGCACACGCGGCAGCGCGGGTAGGAGCGGTTGCCCGGCTTTAAGGGCGGCATATGCACCGCCAGGCGCTCAGATACCTCCGGCTTCTTTTCGGAGACGGTGATGGCGATGACGTCGTTTCCGTCGATCTCCATCCAGGTGTGTTCGAACGGCTTCTGCTCCAGGCTCTCGAAGGCGCCGAGGATGATCGCCGCCATCAGCTCGCGGTTATAGGGGTTTCGGATGAGCGCCTCGCCTTCGTGACCCGGGCGGTAGCGGATGGCCTTGGCATAGGACTGCCCGGTCACCAGGGCGATGGTGCAGAAGACGCGCACGACCAGCTTCTTGTTGTAGCCCACCCGGCCCAGCGAGAAAGGGAACTTGTTGAGGACGCCGTCTATGACCTCCTTGGCCGCGTTCCTCTGGGCTTCGAAGATGAGGTGGGAGAGGGATATGCCCATCTTCTCCTCGATGCGCGCGAAGAGGTCGTTGAAGAGTTCGGCCTCCAGCAGGACGGCACGCAGGTCCGGCATCATGCGTTCGCATATGGTGCCGTTGGAGTTCCACCTGATTATCCTGGAGAACATGAAGGGGAAACCGCATTTCGGGCACTTGAGTGTGCGCAAACGACTCTCCTTTTACCGAGAAGCCCCACAACTGACATCGCCAGGCCAGCTGGAAGCCGGCGGCAGGCCTATTTAATATTCGGCACAACGCCGCCGGCTGTTAAGCGTGCTTGCTCAACTCTGGGTGCACCCTTTTTAAGAGCGGCGGTTTAAAGGCGCCGTGCCCTACCCATAATAGATGTGGACAGCAGAGGGGGGGAAGATGGCATCCTCACGCGAAGAGATAATAGAGCTGGTGGGGGAACAGCGCCGGTATTTCAGCACCGGGATTACCAGGGAGGTCTCTTTCCGCCGCGAGCAGCTCGAGAAGCTGCGTTCCATGATCCGGCAGAACAAGGGCAGGATCACGCGGGCCGCCATGGAGGACCTGCGTAAGCCTCCCTTCGAGATGTTCGTGAGCGAGATCGCTTTCCTGCTGGCTGAGGTCGATTATGCCCTCAAGAAGCTGGATTGCTGGACCTCTCCCTCAAGGGTGCCGGGCCCGCTCATCTTCCTGTGGGCGGAATGCCGCATCCATCCCGAACCGTACGGCGTGACCTTGATCATCTCCCCCTGGAACTACCCTTTTATGCTGCTCTTTGCCCCGCTCATCGGAGCGGTGGCCGCCGGTAACTGCACCGTGCTCAAACCATCGGAGGTCTCCCCCCATTCCTCACGGGTCATCGCGGAGCTGATCCGAGATACCTTCGACCCGCATCACATCGCGGTAATAGAGGGAGGCATGGAGGTCAACGGGCCGCTGCTGGAGCAGGAATTCGACTATATCTTCTTCACCGGAAGCACCGGTGTGGGCAAAGAGGTCATGAAGGCGGCGGCCGAGAACCTCACCCCGGTCACCCTGGAACTGGGCGGCAAATCACCGTGCATAGTGGATGAGTACCCACGCCTCAGGTATGCGGCGCAGCGCATCGCCTTCGGGAAGTGGCTGAATGCGGGCCAGACCTGCATCGCACCCGACTACGTTCTGGTACACCACGAGATGAAACCGCGGCTCCTGGAGGAATTGATCAAGGCCGTCCGCTCCTTTTACGGACAAGACCCCCGGTACAGCCGCCACTATTCCCGCATAATAAACGATCGTCACTTCGAACGCCTGACGCAACTGCTGGGGGAAGGTACGATAATATCGGGGGGAGAGATCGACGCCGGCGGGCTGTATATCGCCCCGACCATCATCGACGAACCGGGGTGGGAGGCTCCGGTGATGTGCGAGGAGATCTTCGGACCCATCCTCCCGGTCATCTCCTATCATGAGCTAGACGAGGCTATCGGACTGGTAAACTCGCGCCCGAAGCCCCTGGCCCTTTACTTCTTCTCAAATGATAAGAGGAAGCAGCGAAGGGTGTTGCGGGATACCTCGGCTGGCGGGGTCTGCATCAACACCACCATGTTGCAGGAGTCAACCCAGACCCTGCCCTTCGGTGGGGTGGGCAACAGCGGCATGGGTGCCTATCACGGCAAGGCGAGCTTTGATACTTTTTCCCATTGCAAGGGCGTGTTCGATCAGAGACTGCCCCTGGATATGGTGCTGCGGCCGCCCTACCCCCGCTCGAAGATACTGGACCGCATACTGCAGCAACTGCTGCTCAATGGCAGGAAGTGCCGTACCCGAGGTTAGTGCGGCCGGGTTCCTGCCAGCGTGGTGAAATCCTCTCCGGGCTGACATCCATCGCTACGGTTTGTTGACCAATTAGCCGAAATTTGTATAGTAAGGGTGAGTGTAATGGTGATCGGAGCCTGGAACAGCGGCAAATCCGGGGAGACGAGATCATACGGATGGACGCAAGAAGATACAAGGTAATAGTGATCGGGGGAGGACCGGCGGGTTCCATGACCGCCCTCTCCCTCGTGCGCCTGAGGCCCGAGCTTGCGGGGGATATCCTTATCCTTGAGGCAAAGGCTTTCCCGCGTGAAAAGGTATGCGGCGGGGGGATCAGCGGCAGGGTCACCGACGCCCTGTATAAGCTGGAGATCCCCATTGATGGATTGCCCAAGGTGCCGGTTGAGAGGTTCTCGGTCCACTTCGAGAAGGAGATAGGCAGCCCCTCGTTCGGGAACGACAGATGCTTCATCACCAGGCGCAGCTCCTTCGACGACCTGCTGCTCTCCACAGCGGCGGAACGCGGCGTCGAAGTGCGCACCCTCACGCCGGTGGTGGGGGCTTATCGCGAGCGTAACCGCGTGGTGGTGCTGGACAAGGCGGGAAATACCTATCGTGCCGAGATACTGGTGGGGGCCGATGGGGTCAACGGCCGGAGCCGCATCTGGTTCGGCTCGCCCCACCGGGGGCGCAAGACCCTGCTGCTGCAGACGGAATTTCCCCGCGACCCCGCATGCGAAATCCTCCAGGACAACATGCTCATGGACTTCAGCGTCACGAAGCGCGGCATCCCCGGCTACGCGTGGTTCTTCCCCTCGCTGGGGAGGGACGGCGAGCCGGTGGTAAACGCGGGCATATCCGGGGGGTCATTCAGCAAGGGGATATACGCCAGGATGAGGGAAGCCTTCCTGGCCTCCCTCGGCAACTACCCGGAAATAGAGAGGATGGCGCCGTCGCAGATCCACTTCAAGCCCTACCCGGAGCGCGAGTTCTCCCCCTTCCAGGCGGGAGCGCGGGAGAGGGTGATCTTCGTGGGCGAGCAGATAGGCACCGATCCGTTCACCGGCGAGGGCTTGAGCTTCTGCGCCGATTCGGCGGATGCGGCCGCGCGGGAGATCACCTCGGGCCTTGAGCGGGGGGAGTTCTCGTTTAAGGGCTACAACCGCAGGATAAGGACGGCGGGGTTCTTCCCCCTTTACGTGGTCGGCAAGGCATACTGCCTGCAGAACAACGGCATACAGCCCAACTTCTTCCTCACCATGGCCACCCGGGAGAAACCGGCGGGCAGGTGGAACGTGGTGGACTTCTATACCCGCGCCTTCTCTGGGAAGGAGAGGAGCGAGATACTCTATTCCCCTAAGTACTGGGGGGTGGCGATGCGCGATATCGCCGCGGTGCTGCCCCGGTGGATGCGGGAGGTCAGTGGAACATCATCTTCTCGAAGATGACCCTGCCGCTCGTCTTCTCCTTCACGCCCGCGAGGTCCACGCTCAGCTCAAGCTCGGCATCGAAGTCGTAATACAGCGGATTTCCGAAGATGTGGGCGAGGGATCTCCGCCAGTGGGACAAGTCCTCCGTCATGTCCAGGACCTCGATGAGCTTGGGATCGCGGATGGCCATCTCGACCCTGCCCTCCTCGGCCTCCCAGGTGAAGTCGAGTTTCCTGGGGTAAGTCTGTCCCATCGGTCCATCCACCTCGTCTGCCGTCTCCAGCCTGAGGGGCAGGCCGTCGTCGGTGAGGATCCGGTCTCCCTTGGAGAGGAAGAAGACGGGGAGCTTGATGCCGCCGAGGCCGAAGACCTTGATGGTCACCAGTTGGGAGAAGATGATGCTGAAATCACCGACATGGGCCCGGCCCCAGAACCAGTGGTCCAGCATGTTGCCCATCACCGCGTTGCCCCAGTTGTGGTCGTGGTAGACAGATCCCTTGACCGCCGTGGTGGCGCCGCCGCGGGTTATGGTGCCCTCGACGGTGCCGTAGGGCACCGGTACCACCCAGGCGAGGTACTTGGTCTTCGCGGAGTTGAAATAGCTCACCGCGGCCCCGGGGCGCCATGATGGTCCCTGGCGCTTCAGGGCCAGGTCCACCGCCATGTCCTCAGCCTCCGCGTGCAGTTCGTAGGAGGCGAGGTCGCCCTTGACCCAACTGGGCCCGATGCGCACGTCGCAACCCTCACTGGACGCCGCAAGCTCCTCCGGCGCGTACCCGGGGCTGTATCTCACGCTCTCACCTTGCGGAGACCGGTACATGATCAAGACTATCGGTGCGAGAGGGCCCTTGGGTTTGGTGTGTGGCTTGGTGGAGAAGGTGACCACCGCGGTCGAGCCGTTGTCAAACTGGGCATCGAAATACCACCATTCGAAGGCGTCCTTTTCCTCGGCCGTGCGGTAGCCGTCCTCCCACACCTCCACCGTGTCCGGCTTCAGGCCCATGCGCGCCAGGGAGGCGGCGTTGTCCTCGGCGGCCTTCTTCCTGAACTCCGGTGTTACTTTAAGTTCCCCGCCCATGTCCTCTCCTTCTCGTCCCGGTGATGCTAGCCTTGCGGCCATCACGATATAAAATCGGCCTATATATGGTTATCGGAGCAAACGGGAAGGTGTCTTAATCAAGACCCTGGTCGATGCGGTGGAGCATGTCGATGACCAGTTGCAGGGCGACCGCAAGGGACTCGGGCCGCACGTTCTCGATGACGTCGTGGCGGGTATGGTAATTGGGCATGAGGCGGCTGGAATCGTAGCAGCAGATAGAGACGGAGGGGATGCCTTCGCGGGCGAAGGCGCTGCCGTCGGTGGCTCCTACCGCCATCACGGTGGTGATGAGTTCGCGGCCGTTCGCCGCCGCCGCTTCCCGGGCCATATCGACCAGGTAAGGGTCCATCTTCGCGCCGCACCAGATCTCGCGCTTGAAGGCGGTGAGGAAGTCCTCGTCCGCGATGTTGTCCAGGAAGATGGCATAGGTGGGAAAGTCGGTGTATTCGCTCTTGTGCCTCGCGGCGTAGCGTTTGGCGCCTCGCAAGCCTGCTTCCTCGGAGGAGAGCGCCAGCAGGACCACCTCGGTGTTCTCGGGATAGAAGCCGCCGCTCTCCCTGGCTTCGCCCAGGTATTTGGAGAGTCCCGCCAGTACGGCGATGCCGGACATGTCGTCCATGGCGCCCGGGACCACATCCCGGGTGTGGAAGAAGAAGAAGACCGCCACTATGGGGGAGAGGGCTATGAGGATGATACCCAGGACCCAATATACGATGCTGTCGGGTGCTCCGCTCGAGTCTGTTATGGTCCGTGCCAGGCTGGCGCCGAGGACCAGAAGGGGCGCGAGGAAGGCCACGGCCATGGCGGGCACGGACAGCCCCTTCAGCCAGTACCACACCTTGAACTCGTATGCGGAGTCCAGGTGGGCGGAGACGATGAGCCTCCTCTTCGCCTCGCCCCTCGGCGGAACGAAACCGGCCACGTTCTCGCCGCTGCGCCTGGGAAAAGCGAAGTCTATGAACTCGCGGTAGCGCACTACCTCGTAATAGAGGATGGCGATTCCGATGGCGGCGAGGATGACAGAGACGGGGGGGTAGACGAAATAGAGGACCACGCCGCCGAGGTAGAGGAGCACCAGGAAGGGAAAAGAGCCCAGGAAAGCCTTGGGGTGACAGTTGAACTCCTCCACCTCTACCCGCTCGCATACCGGCGCGATCTCCTGGGCGTACATGCGCCCGAGGCGCTTCTCTTCCTCGCCGCACGATTCACGCGGCCCGATCTCGGCTACCGCGCGGTCCACCAGCCCGTACATATAATCGGTGTATGCGTCCGCAGTCGCCATGGTCCCCTCCGTTTCCGCCCGGCAGAGACGTCCCGCACCAGTTTAACACGACCGCGTGACGGCAAGGCAGCACTAATGACAAGGGGGACCCGATCGTGCCGCTTCTCTGACGGCCCGCCTTCATATACTATATTCGCAAAGTTTCCGCCCGGTCTCGGGGAGGCATGCAAAGCCGGGCCATCTATTGTCTGGAGGGATCATGGAGGAGATAGCAGAGGTCGAGAGCCCGCTTACCCCCACGGAGGAAGCGCTGCGCGGTATCACCGGCAGGGTGGTTACCGCGGCCATCATCGCGGACGCCCCCGGGGTCATATCGGGGTCTGCCGCCGTCGCGGAGGCGGCCCAGGAGCTGGGTCTTGGGATGGAGATGATGGCGGAGGAGGGGAGCGAGGTCTCGCAGGGAGAGGAGGTCACCCGCTTCACCGGCACCCCCGCACAGATGGTCCAGGCGGATGGGCGCCTCATCGGGGCGCTGGCCAAGACCTCGGGCATCGCCACCTCCGCCCGCGATTTCGTGAAGGCGGCCGGCAAGAAACCCAGGGTCGTATGCGGGGCCTGGAGCAGGATGCCGCCCGCCGACCAGGAGGCCGTCCGTCGGGCGGTGGTCGCGGGAGGAGCTGATCACAGCATCACCGAGAAACCCCACGTCTACCTGGACGTGAACCTTATCGAGATGATCGGGGGCATCAGGGAGAGCATCGAGGCCGTCTCGCGCCTGGCATCCGGGCGGACCATCGTGGTGCAGGTCAAGGGCAGGCATTCCAGCGTCGCCAGGGAGGCGCTGGAGGCGGCGGAGTGCGGTGCGGGGATCGTCTTCATAGACACCGGCGCCAACCTCGACTTCATGGAGGCGGCCTTCGAGCTGGACCGTGCCGGCCTGCGGAGGAAGGTCAAGATCGCCTTCGGCGGAGACCTCGACCTCAAGGGCTTGCGCGGCATCAAGAAAGACAAGTTCGGGATAGAGATCGTCGATGTCGGCAAGAGCATCGCGGACGCGCCGCTCCTGGACATGCACCTTGAGATCATCTCCGTGCAGGAGGCATGACCCCAGGCTGCTGGCCTACCCCAACTTGTCGCGGATCTCGTCCAGCCGGTCCTTGCCCTCGGCGCTGTAAGCCGGGCAGGCCCGCAGCGTCTCGCAGCCGTACTCGTCGCAGTGGGCGCAGGTGACGACTCCCCCCTCCAGGGCACAGATACGCACTTGGCACGTGTCGCAGTAACCTGACCTGCGTGCTCCTTCGCCCGACTTGCAGCTGTCACAGAGGATGCTCTCGGGAGGTATCTCCATCTTGAACTGCTCGCTCCACTCCTTCGCCACGCGGGCCAGTTCCTCCATGTCTCCTGCCTGGGTGGCGCGGTAGGCCGGACACTCCGAGCAGTCCAGCCCACAGAAAGATATCATCTCGTACATCCGCCTCTCCTTTCCGTCACAGGCTCCAGCCCGTATGGCGGTCGCATACTTCGCGCATATATGGGTAGAGCCAGGGCTCGACCTCCGGGGATAAGTAGAAAGCGGGAAAGAGCAGGTTCTGGCCCGGCTCGACAACTCCCTCGCGCAGGGCGATGCAGTGCAGCTCACAGTCGGGGTATATGCGTATGCCGGCGGTGACCCCCAACATGTCCGGGTCGAGCTCCTCCATGAGCTCCACACTCTCCTTGACCGTATCCTCGCTCTCACCCGGACCCCCCAGCAAGAGAAAACAGTTGATGCGAAAACCCAGCTTCTTCGCGCCGGTTATGGACTCGATGACCTGGTCGCGGCTGAAGCCCTTCTTCAGGGAGGCGAGGATGTCTTCCGAGCCGCTCTCGTTACCGATGCTCAGCCCGCTGCACCCGGCCTCACGCATCAGTTCCATCATCTCGAGGTCGCAGTATAGAGGGTTGAGGTTCGCGATCCAGTGCAGGGACGGCCTGGCCGCGATGATATGGCGGCAGAGTTCCTTCGTATAGTCAGGGGGGTAGTTGAAGAGCGAATCCACGAAGGCGGCGGTGCCTATGCCGTAGCGGGTCTCGAGGGACGCCAGCTCGTCCGCGACCTCGGCGGGCTCGCGTACGCGCACCAGCCGGCCTTCGACCGTGGGAGAACTGCAGTAGATGCAGCACATGTGACATCCCCGCCGCGATTGCAGGTTGGCGATGAAAGGGAACCTGCTCCCCGGTCTCAGGTTATAGCGGGTGACGTCGAAGAGGTCGCGCTCGGGGGGCGGGAAGAGCCCCGGCCAGGTGTGGGGGCCGGGTGGGTTAACGCGGGAAATGGCTCCGCGGCGCAACGCCAGGCCCGCCATGTCGTCCACTTCCGCCCCCGCCTCCATCCTTTCCAGCAATTCCACGCAGGCCCTTTCGCCCTCACCGACGATGCCCATCTCCACCCCCATGTATTCCAGGCACTCCAGGGGGAAGATGGTGAACCCGGCGCCGCCAAGCACTATGGGGGCATCCGTCTCGGATCTTATTGCGTCAGCCACTTCCTTCGCCGCCGGAGGGTAGAACTCGCTTGCGTACTTGTCCTGGTTGTCGATATTGCGCAGGGAGAGGCCTACACAGTCGGGGCGGAAGTCGCGGATCCGCTCCACGGTGTCCGCGGCTGCGTCCTCCGAGAACATGAGGTCGAGGCAGGAGATGTCGTGGCCCGCCTGCCTTGCCGCCGCGGCCACACAGGCGATGCCCAGCGGGAAGGGTATGAGGTTGTCGCGGCAGCGGTTCTCGCTGATAAAGAGGACTCTCATCCGTGTTCCGTTCCCCGGGATCGGTCAGGGTCTGCCCTTGATGGTATCACGCGGCGGCAGGTTTCTTCCTTGCGTGCAGACGGATGGCCAGCTGTGTGCGGTAGATGAAGCCGGCGGCGACCAGCGCAGCATAGAAGTAGAGCAGGACCGTGAGGAAGCCCCCATCCGCCAGGTCCGTGCCCACCTGGAAGGCGTGGATGAGGGCGACGGTGAAGACGGCGTAGTTCAACCGGTGTACCATCCTCCAGGAACGCTTAAGGTATTTCCTCAGCAGAACGACGGTGGTGGTCACGGTGAAGATATACAGCGCGACCGGCCCGAGCTTCTGAAACCCCGGCCACAGGCCTTCCGCGATCACCAGCACCATGTGGGCCACGGCCATGGAGAAACCCACGATGCCGGCGGTGTTGTGCAGCCGGAAGAGGAGCCGGGGCTTGAAGACCTTGACCAGCAGGGGCCGGAAAGAGCCGGTGATGATGTTGAGGAAGAGCACCGTAAGGGCGTAAAGAGCCAGTATGCGCAGTGCGGTCCAGGAGGCGGAATAGGAAGCGGTCCCGGAGGCCGCGACCACCAGTGGCGGAACGACCAGGGTCCCCGCCGCCAGTGCGGCGAGCACGGTCTGAACCGCGATGCGCCGGCTACCCTGCAGTGCTTTCAATCCGTCACCTGCCTGTCTTCCGCGAGTTCGTCTCCATGTCCCGGGCGCCGCCGGCACCGCGGCGGCACGCACTCAACTCCTTTATTCCCGCCCCGGAGAGGTTTTTATCGCCCCACCGCCACCTTATAATTACCACACCGGTGCGATGCCGGGGGAACCGAGCGACGACCGGCGGGAGGCCAGGCCGGGATTCCCCCGCTGAGCGAAATGGAGGTGGATGGATGGCAGGGGACACATCTCTCGGGAGCCAGGCGCTTTTCTCCGATGCGGGCGGCATGCGGGACTTCGGGGACGGCGTCTTTATGCTGCAGGGGTTCGCCAACGTCTGCCTGATCGAGACCGGCGAGGGCCTGGTCCTCTTCGACGCCGGGCTGCCCACGGACGGGTGGCGAATCGTCAAAGAGCTGAGGGCAGTCAGCGAGCGGCCGGTGCGCTACATCGTCTACGGCCACGGCCACGCCGACCATGCCTTCGGCGCGAGGCCGGTGCTGGAGGACGCTGAGCAGCGGGGAGACGGCAAACCGGTCATCCTGGCCCACGAGGCCCTGCCGGCGCGCTTCGACCGTTACCAGAGGATGCTCCCGTACCACGAGCACATCAACCGCATCCAGTTCGCCATCCCCGAGGGCATCCCGGCCTTTCCCTGGGACTACATCTATCCGGACGATACCTTCCGCGAAGAGAAGTCCTTTCGCCTCGGAGGCACCACCTTCGAGCTGAAACATGCGCGGGGGGAGACGGATGACCACGTGTGGATGTGGGTGCCGGAGAGGAAGGTGGTTTGCGCCTCCGACTTCTGGGTGTGGTCCTGCCCCAACGTAGGCAACCCCTTCAAGGTGCAGCGCTACGCCCTGGAATGGGCGCAGGCCCTGGAGGACATGGCGGCATTGTCCCCGGAGCTGCTGCTGCCGGGCCACGGCGCAGCCATCAGGGGTAAAGCGGGGGTAGAGGAAGCCTGTACAACGGTGGCCAGTGCCCTCAGGTATCTCGACGGCCAGGTGGTGGACATGCTCAACCAGGGAAGGTGGCAGGAGGACATCCTGGAGTCCTTCACCTGGCCGGAGGAGTTCGCCGCAAGCCCTTACCTGGCCCCCATCTACGGTCACCCCTATTTCGTCGTGCAGGCGCTTCTGCGGCAGTACCACGGCTGGTACGGAGGCAACCCCTCCCGGCTCTTTCCCTCCCCACGGTCCGAGCTGGCGGCCCAGATGCTCGAGCTGGCGGGAGGAGCAGATGCCGTCATGGACAGGGCTCGCGGGCTCGGGGATGAGGGCAGGGCGCAGCTGGCGCTGCACCTGGTGGACCTGGTGCTGGACGTGGGCGCCGAGCCGCGCCGGGAAGCCCTGGAGCTCAAGTCCTCTCTCCTTGAAACCCTGGCTGCGCAGGAGAAGAGCCTCATCGCGAGGAACATATTCCTGGGAGGAGTGCGGCAGATAACAAAAGAGTTGCGGGAAGGGGAGAAGCCGGGATAATGCAGGTCTTCACCATCGCGCTGGCCGCCTTCGCGGTATCCTTCGTCTTCTCCATGATGGGGGCGGGTGGTTCCCAGATCCTCGTGCCCATCCTCTTCTGGCTTGGCCTCGACTTCAAGACCGGCGCCATCCCCGTAGGCCTGCTCGCCGCGGCCGTCACCTGTTTCTCCGCCGGGGGGCTGTACTGGCGGCGAGGGATGGTGCGCCTCTCCACCGCCTGGCCCTTCGCCCTGGCGGTACTCGCCGGCAGCCCCCTGGGAGCCCTGCTGGCCAGGCCCACGTCCTCCACCGCTTTGATGATCGTGTTCGCGGTGGTGAACATCGCCGTGGGCCTGTTGGTGCTGCGGGACCGCAGCATGGTCAAAGGCGAGGAGCTGCCGCGCCGCAAGGAGCTGACCATCGCCCTGCTGGTGGGGTTCGGGATAGGTTTCTTTATCGGCTTCATCGCCCGCGACGGAGGCCCTTTTACCATGGCCATCCTGGTGCTCATGGGCTTCGAGGCCAGGGAGGCGGCGGGGACCGCACCGGTGATCGTCGCCCTGGGCTGCCTGGTCGCCTTCGCCGTGCACGCCTTCGATATGACCGCCGGCTGGGCCATCGTGCTGGCGGTGTCGCTGGCGAGCCTGGTGGGTTCGCAGGTGGGCGCCCGTTACATGAGCGAGCGCATGGAGTCCCGTTCCATCCGCATCCTCTTCACCACGGTAATGGTCCTCGTGGGCGTGGTCATCCTCATCCAGGCGCTGTAGAGCCAGGCGGTCGGTTTGCGGCGCTGCGTACTTGTCCACTGGCTGTATTTGGGTTATTTCACCCCGCATGATGAAGGTTTGCTTGCTCTGGATGCTAGAATATCTTCAGCAGGGGAACGGATACGATGGATGCGCAGACCGCCGTCCGGGGGACGGCCGCATCGAAGGGGGTAAGGGTCATGGGAGAGGTGCACGGAGGCAGCATCACCGCCAGGTATCTGAAGGAAGTCGAGGGCGTAGATACTATATTCTCGCTATCCGGAGGGCATATCCTCCCCATCCTGGACGGCTGCATCGACCGCGGCATCAGGGTCATCGACGTGCGCCACGAGCAGGCCGCCGCGATGATGGCCCATGCCTGGTCCATCTACAAGGGGCAGCCGGGGGTGTGCCTGGTCACCGCCGGCCCCGGTTTCACCAATACCCTGACCGGCGTGGCCAACGCCTACCATGAAGGCGCGCCCATGGTGGTGATAAGCGGCGTGGGCTCCATCCGCGAGCTGGACAAGGGGGCCCTGCAGGACGTGAACCAGGTGGACATGATCAAACCCGTCACCAAGTGGACGGGGAAGTGCCACGATATCACCAGGATTCCTGAATACCTGCAGGCGGCTTTCCGGCACGCTATATCGGGCAGGCCGGGCCCCGTCTACCTGGAGCTGGTCCCGGATATCCTCTTTGACCGGGTCGATGAGGATGCCGTCGGCTTTCCCGCGGGGCCGAGTGCCGCGACGCCGGTGCCGGCCGACGGGGCTGCGGTGGCGGAAGCCGCCGCGCTCCTGAACGGGGCCGAGAAGCCGTTGCTGCTGGGCGGAGACGGCATCTGCTGGAGCCGTGCCGGAAATATACTCCAGACCCTGGTGGAGAAGGCGAACATCCCCACCCTGCTGGCGAACTGCGGGCGGGGCGCCATCCCTGACGAACATCCCCTCTCCCTGTGGCGCGGCGGCTTCGGGGGGCTGATCACCGCCCTGTCCATGGCCGACGTGGTTCTGGCGGTGGGGATAAGGTTCAACTGGCTGCTCAACTACGGCGACTATATCGCAAATGCCAGGGTGATCCGGGTGGACATCGATCCCGTGGAGGTGAACCGCAACCGCACCGCGGACGCCGCCCTGGTGGGCGACGCCGGCACGGTGCTGAGGCAGCTGGAGCCCGCGGTGGAGGCGAAGGACCGCGGCGGGTGGCTCGCCGAGCTCGACGGCCTCCTGACAACATTGAGCGCGGGCGACCGGCAGCAGATGGAGACCCCCGTCCACCCCATCCACCCCTTCCGGCTCATGCACGGCCTCAGGCAGGGAGTAGGAGACGACGCCATCTATATCATAGACGGGGGAGACACCGTCTACTTCGGCCTCGTCTCCCTGCGCGCCGGCGAGACGGCGGGGGTAATAGCCAACGGCCTGCAGTTCGGCAGCCTGGGGATAGGGCTGCCCTTCGCCATGGCCGCCAAGCTGGCCCAGCCCGAGAAGAAGGTGGTGGTGGTCTCCGGCGACGGCTCCTTCGGCTTCAACGCCATGGAGTTCGAGACCGCCGCCCGCCACGGCATACCGGTGCTGGCCGTGGTCTGCAACGACCAGGCATGGGGCTCGGCCAAACACTCCCAGGAGTTGTGCTTCGCGCCGGACCGCGTGTGCGGCACCCAGCTGGGCGCTGTGCACTACGAGGGCATGGTCGAGTCCCTGGGGGGTTACGGTGAGCTGGTGGAAAGGGACGAGGATATAGTGCCAGCCCTGGAGAGGGCGCTCGCTTCAGGCAAGCCCGCCTGCGTGAACGTGCTCACCGACCCCACCGTGACCAGCCCCTCGACGCTCATCTACGCCGAGAGCATCAAGAACTGGTCGGCGTAACCGCCTGGCGCGGGGTCAGTGTCCCCCCGCCGGCAGGGTATAAGTCAGACCGCCCAGCTCCGGGCACGCGGCTGAGTCATATGTGGTCGTTCCCACGATATCCCTGCCGGGGATGTTAGAATTATGGCATCAGGAGGTGGGAATGGAACCAGGGCAAGCAGACATTGATATTCTAGTGGGTTTAAGGGAGCAGGAGCTACGTTTCTTCGCAAAGTGGTCACTCATAGCTGGTATCGGGGCATTCGGTATCCTGATATTGATTATTGCCGTGGGCGTAATAATAGAAGTCCTAATAGCTCATGTTTCAGACGATGGAACTCTGAGGATACTGTGGTCACTTTCCTTCTTCATTGCACGGATTATGATTGTGTCGACCTCTTGTCCAACAATC
Source organism: Actinomycetota bacterium (assembly GCA_040757835.1). NCBI lineage: Bacteria > Bacillati > Actinomycetota > Actinomycetota bacterium. Next base: position 97,333 of record JBFLWJ010000009.1, on the reverse strand, counting down.
ATAGCAATAGTGCTAGCTGTTCTAGGCAAGAGACGCCTTACACCCGATTCCGAAAGGGGGATACGTAGAAGATTGAATGCAGGTCTGGTCCTCGGGATAATATACCTTTCGCTCGTCCTCATCGCCATTTTCATTTCGAGCATAGTCTACTTTCAACGACTCAGTTGGTACTACTAGGTTAAGGGGCCGGGCGAGGAATGAACCGCCCGGCCTTTGTTGTTTCTAATGTCCTATGAGATCTCGTCGATGGTGAGGGGGGTCTTCGAGGTCAGCTCGCAGCCGTCCTTGGTGATGACGATGGGGTTCTCGTAGCGGAAGCCCACGTCGTCCTCCTGCGCGGCGTACTGCATGGCCAGGATGACCATCTCGTTCTCCTGGTAGGAATGGTCGGGGTCGGTCCAGTAGGGGATGGGTATGTCCATGCTCGCCCCCACCCGCCACTCATCGCCGAAGAGGCCGATGCCGTGTTCCACCCCGGGCAGGATGAAGTCGGAGCAGCCGCGGTCCTCCGCGAACTTCCCACACTCGGTGATGAGGTCGCCCGGCGTGGCTCCGGCCTTATAGCTGTCGGCCACGAACTGCACGCAGGCCACGAAGTTGTCGGCGTGCCAGCGTGCCCTCTTCGAGGCCGGTGCGATGATGTAGTTGCGGGAATGGTCTCCCAGGGCCAGCTTGAACATGGCGTGCAGGTCGAACATGAGCGCGTCCCCCGCCTCGAACTCCTTGGTGGTGGGAGGGGTGCAGGCCCCCAGCCCGGTGCGCCAGCCGCTGGAGATCTCGTTGAGGCCGGCGAAGTTCCACTCCGAGACGCTGCCCTCGCGCCGCATGGCCAGGGCGGCGATGCCCGCCAGCTCGGTCTCGGTCATCCCCTTCCAGCCGCCGTTCTCGATGGCCTCGCGCGCCGCCTTGTGGCCCGCGTCCACGATGCGTCCCGCCTCGCGGAAGCGGTTGATGGTGCCCTCGTCCTTGATGAGGGAGGCTTGGTCCACGATGTCGTGGGCGTTCACGAACTCGAAGTCAGGCAGGGCGTCCCGGAAGCGCTCGTACTCGTAATGGGTCATCCAGCCTTCGGCGGTGTAGGTAGCCATCCCGGTCTCGTAGCCGATGCGCCCCTTGGAGAGGCTCAGCTCGTCCTCGATAAAATACTGTATGACCTCGATCTGGTCGGCCCCGCCGGCGCCGAAGTAGCCGCGCACGTGGTCTTCGTCCAGCCAGGTCTCGCTGAGCAGGCGCGCCGAGTCGATGACGAAGGTGAAGACGGTGGGCAACCCCTCGGCGGGGATGACCATGAAGCTGCGCCAGGGCACGAAGGCGTCCAGCACGAAGCTCATGGTGCGGATGCGAGAGGCGAGGTAGACGTCGATGTCGCGGGCGTGCATCCCGGCCTGTATGTCCACCAGGCGCGTGTCCAGGTCTACGGCGTAGGGGTCGTTGGGGTCGTATTCGGGCATGGTCATCATCTCCTGTGCTCATCCCGCGATGCGCGTTGCACCGGGGGTCCCTGCTGCTTCGCTATGTACAAGCCAGCGGTTGCCTTATCAGTAATCGGTGGGGATGGTCGCGAGGACCTTGTTGAGCTTGTCCACCAGGGGGGCCAGGCGCAGCGCCTTGGCCATGTTGCCCCGCAGCGCCAACTTGCGCGAGGTCAGCGCCCTCACCGCGCCTAGTTCGGCCCGGCTTATCTTGGCGAAGGTGTCGTAGTCCGCGATGATCTTGAACTCCGCCTTGGGGCCCTCGCCCTCACCGGTCTCGAAGGCCGCTATCTTGCCGTCCTCGAAGGCCACGTAGAAGTAGTGCTCTTTCCCGTCGGGGCAGTTCCTGTAGATGTTGTTCATGGAGCTGGTCACGTGATGCAGCGCCTCCTGCGTCAGCTCCGCCTCGACGCGCCTGCGCCCTTCCTCCGCCCACTCCGGGCTCAGATAGACGAAATTCGCCATAGCGTCCTCCCCTCCTATTGGATGAACCTCTCGGTCGTCAACCATTCCTATGGTACCACGCGTTTCATTGTGTGGTGTCAGCTTCAGTATCTTCTGCCAGACGTATACGTGCCAGGCCTTAACGCTCGGAAGCATTAAGGCACTGGACACCGTCGCGCTGTAGACGGCGCTGTCGCTTACGCGATGCAGACTGTCGAGCGCGGAAATGACAATCAGACCCTTGAACCTGCTAGCGCGGGAAAGAATAGCGCAGGCCGTTCAGCTTACCCCAGACGAAGAGCAGGCCGACCTTGGGCGCCTTCACCGGGGACATGGCGAAGGCGCTGACCCCCAGGCGCCGCAGGGCGATGTTTAGGATGTTGTCGCAGTGCCCGCAGGTGTTCAGCTCGTCCACCACCTTATAGGAGTCGCTGATGCGGGGAAGCACCTCCTTGCAGGCGCACTTGCCCAGCACCATCACCGGTTCCTGCAGGCCTGCCAGCTGCTCATCGTCGAAGCCTTTCCCGGTCAGGATGGTCAGCGGCCGCCCCTCCAGCTCTTCCGGCGTGCCGGACTCGTTGACCACCAGCTCCAGGGTCTGCTCCGCGTGGCCCAGGCAGCCCTCGTAGCAGGCGCCGTCCCTGCCGACCACGAAGCGTATGCTCGATGGCAGGTGCGCCTCGAACTCCCAGGGGACCTTCTCCTGCGGTGGCAGGTCGCCGTCGATGGTGATGGCGTCCATATCCGCGATGCCGAGTCCTTGTTCCGCCGCCAGCTTCACGTGCTTTATCTCGTGGGGCTCGTGGCCGAGGACGCGTGCGGCCACCGCGTCAACCGCCACCGTGTCGGTGCCGCCGAAGACCATGTCGCGGTCGCGCAGCAGTCCCGCGACGTAGCGCCCCGCCGGCATGGGCCCGCGCGCGACCACCTTGATGGCGTCGACGAGGGTGAAGTCGGGCTGGATGTAGGCATAGATGTCCACGATCTTATGGTGCAGGTCGCGGTTGTGATGGCGGGCGCGGTCCGCGTCGTAAAGCAGGCCCATCTGGTTCTTGAGCCCGGCCGTCATCTGGGCCTGGCAGTGCGCTTTTAGCACCGGCAGGTTGAGGTAGAAGGAATCCTCCCGGTTCTCGACCAGGTGCCGGTAGAGGATGCCGGGGAACTCGTAGCTCTCGTCGGAACCCTCCCGGAGGGAGACGGCTACCGGCTTCTCCTCGTCCAGGTAGAGGCACTTAGCCCCCATCTTCCTGGCCTCCTTGGCGATGCTGGTGGCCGCGAAGCAGTGGCGGGTGAAGTTGCCCTGCGAGCAGTTGTCCATGATAAATATCTTCTTGCCGGCGCCGTGCTCGCGGATGACGGCTACCGCCGCCTCGATTATCGGGAGGGACGTGAAGAGGTGCTGGTGGTGCCAGACCGCGTTGATCTTTATGAACACCGTGCTGCTCTTGATCAACTTGGATTTGGCGTCATCGAAACAGCCCAGGACCTCCCTCACGGCCTGGACGGGGTCGTTACCGACCTTGCGGACCGCTACGCGAGACCTCTCCATGGGCACCTCCAGCCGTTTCCACCTACCCTACCGTCTCCAGGATTATACTACGGGGCAGCGCCGGAAGTTTCATCGCGGTCGCCCTTGCGGTATCATATGCGCGTATTGTTTTTAATCCCCGGTAACCATAGAGAAGGAGGATGGCCCATGTTCAACGGGATATTCCACATCCGCAAGCCGGAGAACGAGCCGGTTTACGGCTATGCCCCCGGCAGCAAGGAGCGCGCCGAGCTCAAGGCGGCGCTCCAGGACATGCTCGACAACCCCGTCGAGGTGCCGTGCATCATCGGGGGTCGCGAGGTTGAAAGCGGCGACCTGGTGGAGATGCGCTGCCCGCATAACCTGTCGCAGGTTCTCGGGTCCTACCACCGTGCCGGCCCCAAGGAGGCGGAGATGGCCATCGATGCCGCCAACGTGGCCAAGGTGGCGTGGAGCGAGATCGAGTGGTCCTCGCGGGCCACGGTGCTGCTCAAGGCGGCGGAACTGCTCTCGGGCAAGTACCGGCAGACCCTCAACGCCGCCACCATGCTGGCCATGAGCAAGACCTGCCACCAGGCCGAGATCGACTCCGCCTGCGAACTCATCGATTTCTGGCGCTTCAACCCCTACTTCATGACCCAGATCTACGACGACCAGCCCATCTCAACCCACGGCGTGCTCAACTACATGGAGCACCGCCCCCTGGAGGGGTTCGTCTTCGCCATCACCCCCTTCAACTTCACCTCCATCGCGGGCAATCTGCCTACGGCGCCGGCGCTCATGGGAAACGCCGTGGTGTGGAAGCCGTCATCGGACGCGGTGCTCCCCGCCTACTACATCATGAAGATCCTCGAGGAGGCGGGGATGCCGGAAGGCGTCATCAACATGGTGCCCGGGCCCGGTCCCGTGGTGGCGCCGCCCGCCCTCAACCACCTCGACCTGGGGGGAGTGCACTTCACCGGCTCCACCTACGTCTTCTCCACCATCTGGCTGACCATCGGCTCGGATATCCGCAAGTATTTTTCCTACCCGCGCATCGTGGGCGAGACGGGGGGCAAGGACTTCATCTTCGCGCATGTCTCCTCCGACATAGACGTGCTGGTCGCGGCCATCGTACGCGGCGGCTTCGAGTACCAGGGACAGAAGTGCTCCGCCCCCAGCCGCGTCTACATCCCGGACAGTATCTGGCCCAAGGTCAAGGAGCAGATGCTTGACGAGATCGCCACCATCAAGGTGGGGGACGTCTGCGATTTTTCGAACTACGTGAATGCGGTCATCGCCAAGGACTCCTTCGACAAGATCGCCGGTTATATCGAGTTCGCGCGGCAGGACCCGAACATGGAGATCCTGTGCGGCGGGACCTGCGATGACTCGGTGGGATATTTCGTCCAGCCCACGGTGGTGCTCTCCAGGGACCCCCGCTCTAAGTTGATGTCGGAGGAGATCTTCGGTCCCGTGGTCACCGTCTACGTCTACCCGGAGAAGGAATACGAAGAGACCCTGGAGCTGTGCAACACCACCAGCCCTTACGCCCTCACCGGCGCCATCTTCGGACAGGACCGCTACGCCATCGTCAAGGCGGTGAAGAAGCTGCGCCACGCCGCGGGCAATTTCTATATAAACGACAAGCCCACCGGGGCAGTGGTGGGCCAGCAGCCCTTCGGCGGCTCGCGCGCCTCGGGCACCAACGACAAGGCGGGGAGCTGGCTCAACCTGGAGCGCTGGATCTCCACCCGCTGCATCAAGGAGAACTTCCTGCCGCCCGCGGACTACCGCTACCCGTTCCTGGGAGAAGAGTAATGGGGTCTTGGACTTTGGATACCATAATATGCCAGGCGCGGTATAATGCCAGCTTAGAGGGGATGTATTTAGCCGTTTTGCACGAACATACCAGAGTATCCAAGATCCAAGACCTGGCCCCCTAAACGTCCTTGGGGGGGACATGAAGCCGCCGGCGGTGCGTTCCGCCAGGGGAGTCATGCTCCGGCATTCCTCGAGTTCCACTGCGGTACCGGTGAGGAACTCGCCCAGACGCAGAGCCTGTTTCCCGATCTGCTTGTGCACGTATGGCTCCGTATCCAGGTCTTCCCGGGAGAAATCATCCCGCGCCAAGGAACACCCCGCCTTTCCCCTCTCTTATGCGTTCACCCCTTGTTCAACCACGGGAACCTCTCGCGGGGCACGTGCCGCCGGCCGCTGGCCCTGCCACTGGCCGCCGGCAATGTTATATATTAGAACCTGCATGGGAGGGGGAAAGGAGCACGGCGGGAGGAGAGTAATGCGGGAGGATTTCGACAGCATAGTGGTGGGGGCGGGGATAGCCGGCCTGGGGGTCGCGTCCATACTGGCCTCGGAGGCCGGAGAGAAGGTGCTGGTGCTCGACCGCAACGACCGGCCCGGCGGTCGGCTCATGAGCTACGCGGACACGCCCGGCAAGGGCTGGAAGGTGGATATCGGCCTGCACATGACCGAGTTGGGCGACGCCTCCTCCATCCACGCCCTCAACGCGAGGGTGGGGGTGGACGTGGCCTGGGGTCCGTTCTCCGAGACGGTGCAGTTCTACCACGAGGGGAAGTTCGTGAACATCGCGGAGCTGGTCCCTATGAGCGGAGAGGAGCGGCGTGCCTTCGGCTCCACCTTGCGCCTCATCGCCGAGATGGAGGACGCGGAGATCGCCGCCTGGGACGACCGTTCCCTGGCGGAATGGCTGGCCGAGAACGTGCCCAGCGAGGCGGTGCGGGACCTCTTCACCGATATGGGGATGATCATGACCACCATCCCCGAGGCCATAGACATGGCGGCGGGGGAGGTGCTCTACATCGGCCGTGACAACCTGCGCAAGAAAAGCCAGCTCCTCACCTCCAGCTACCCCATCGGCGGCATGGAGGCCTTCACCCGCGGACTGGTCAAGGTCATCGAGGACAACTGGGGCAGGGTCGAGACGGGCCGCGAGGTCGCGGAGGTGATCATCTCCGGGGGTGTTGCCCGCGGTGTCAGGGTGGCGAAGAGCGGCGGCGGTCCCTATCCCGGTTACTACGCCATGCCGCAGCTGGAGGAGATCACCGCCGGTAAGGTGATCTGCGCCCTCCCTATCTACCAGCTTCCGTCCATCATCGACTTCTCACCCGCCACCTCGCCCATGCCGTCGTGGTGGACGAAGCGCATCGCGGACATCATGCACGAGGTGACCTGCCTGGTGGGTTTCATGTTCGGGCTCTCCGAGCCGGTGACGGACAAGCTGTGCTTCTTCAGCGCCCTCGAGACCCCCCATGCCGGCCTGCCCTTCCAAGCCTTCCCGGCCTCCAACTTCGATCCCGGTATAGCTCCCGCGGGCAAACAGCTCCTCCATACCGACGTGGTCTGCGAGTACCCCGAGGCGTCGGACCCCTTCGAGCGCCGGCGCATCCTGGACGCCCTGTGGCTGGACCTCGGCGAGATGTTCCCCGGTATCGCGGACGCGGTGGAGTGGAAGGTGCCATATTACGTGGCCGGATGCGACGGGCTTGCCCGCAAGCCCGGCCTGGTGGGGGAGTTCAAGCCCAAACTGCAGGCGCCGGGCGTGGACAACCTCTTCTTCGCGGGCGACACATATATCGGACGCGGCCTGGCCATGAACGGGGCGGCTCTCTCGGCCATGCAGTGCGCTGATCTTATCCTGAAGGGGATGGAATAAGGGAAAGGAACAGAGATGCCCATCGAGAGAGACCTCGAGGCCTTAAAAGACTTTGCCCTGGAGGAGGGTGCGGTATCGGCGGAAGTCATACCGGCACACGAGGTGGTCTTTGACGAGAGGACGGTCCACAAGTGCCAGTTCGGGTGTCCCTCCTACGGGTGCTACCTCACGTGCCCGCCTTTCACGCCCACGCCATCCGAGTTCGAGAAGGCCCTGCGCACCTATAAGTGGGCGGTCATGGTTGAGTGCGACCTTGCCGACCTCAACCGGCTGGTAGTGGAGGTCGAGAAGGAGGCAATGCGGCGCGGTTACTACCTGGCGCTGGGGCTGAAGGGACAGCGCTGCCTGCTGTGCGAGGAATGCGTCCCCCCCGGCGAAACCTGCCGCGACCCCCTGAACGCGCGCCCCTCCATGTCCGGGCTGGGGATCAACGTCTTCGCCACGCTCAAGAAGGCCGGCATGGAACGCAGACTGGCCACCGGCGGGGAGGACTACGCCTCCTGGGGCATGGTCCTCGTGGACTAGCTAGGGGCCGTATCTTAGTTCTTCTGTCCCCCGCCCTACCCGGCATCTTATCGATCCCGTTGCATGGGGATTGAAGAACGAAGATACGGACCATCTATTCCCCGGCCCGTGCCACAACCAACCGAGCCTACGCGGGTAAGATCTCGCTGCGATGTTGCGTCCTGATACTCAGGCCTCGGTGGTGATAAAGGGACGCTTGTCCCGGTGGCAGATGATCTGGATGACCTCGCGGCCGGAGGAGGCGGCAGGGGGCAGCCCTCCGCCGGGCTTTACCCACTGCCCGATCATGTAGAAGCCCTGCAGGCCGGGCAGCGTCATGTCCATCCCCTTGACCACCTCGCCGATATTTCCCGTCGTGAGCATCCAGCCCTCGTAGCTACCCTGCCAGTTATTGGTGTACCGCTTGTAAGTCATGGGCGTGGCCACATCCACCATCTCGACTTTCCCTGCAATAGCGGGAAATCTCCCTTCCATAGCTGTCACGATGGTGTCCGCGATACGCTGTTTCTCTTCCCTGTATGCGTCGCGGTCATCGTAAAGCCTTTCCCAGTATGCGTAGGCCGTCGTGAAGGTGGTGATAAGGACCGTTTTCCCCGCCGGCATCTGGACGGGATCGAACCTGTGGTTTACCACTTGCATGCGCCGGTGCTCCTGTCCGGCGATCTCTACGGGGCCGGGCAGGGGGAAGTTGATCGTCTGCGGCTCATCGGGCAGTTCATCCGCTATACCCAGGGCGACCTGCACCAGGGGCTCGAAGATAGGATGGCTGCGGTAACGCTCGCGCAGCTTCTCGTCCACGTACTTTCCCTCCAGCATGCCGAAGATGGTTGCGTGCCCGTCGGCGGCTGAGACCACGATGTCGGCACGGTGTTCGCTGCCGTCCTCCAGCCGCACCCCTACCGCGCGGCCGCTCTCCACCAGGACCTTCTCCACCCGTGACTTGTAGGTTATCTCGCCGCCCAGGTCCAGGTAACGCTTCTCGATGGCGCGGGAGAACTCGAGGGACCCTCCCACGGGATATCCGGCGTCGCGGTTGTTCAGCCACGCCATGGTGAAGAGGAGCCCGAGGAGAGGAAAGTCGGGGAGGTCGAATATCGAGGCGAAGAACTCATGCAGCAGGGGGTCGGTGAAACGCTCCCCGAACGCCTTGGCGGTCGTCCTGCGGTATTTCAACAGGGGCCGCAGCAGCGGCAACATCCTCGGCAGCATTTTCAGCCCGTCGAGCGGGGAGGAGATCTCCCGCGGCTTGGCCAATGGCATGTCCACGCGGCTGATTGCCCTGATGGCCCCGGTGAACTCCTCGATGAGCGCGGCGTCGGCCGGGGCCAGCTCCTTCATGTGCCGCTCCAGGCGGTCGACGTCGGTATAGAGGTCGAACGATTTACCGCCGCTGCCCTCGAAGTGTATGAACACGTCGTGGTTCACGATCTCGCTGCCCTTGAGGGCTCCGAGTTCCCGCCAGATGCGGTTGAAGCTGGAACCGGGCTTGGACCCGACCAGCCAGTGGATGCAGCCGTCGACGGTGTAGTCCCTGCGTTGCCAGGCGGTGCACAGCCCGCCGGGCTTGTCGTGCAGCTCGAAGATGTGCGTGTCGTAGCCGTTCATGCGGCCGTAGCAACCCGCGGACAGTCCGGCGATGCCCGCACCGATGACGATTATCGATCTGGCCATGCTTTTCCTTCCTCGTTGTCCGTATCTCATAGACGATCATAGCAGCCGGGTGGATGAAGAGACCAGCTGGCCGGTGCCGCAGGACAGCTCCCGCGGCAGGGTGGGGGAGTACGGGGTCCATCCCCGGACCGCACCGGCGAAGATGCTGGCGTAATGGTCCATGCTGAACCGGTGTCCGTCTCCGTTCTTGTTCAGTATCAGGGGGAAGAGGATATCGAAACGGCGGTCGGTCAGGCAGGCGGTGATGATCCCGCCCGCTATCCACAGGGCCAGGGAATCCGACTGCATCAGGCGGAAGCCGTAACTCCTGAACGAATGGTCCCCGCGGTCGAGTGCGGCCGGGAATGCCTGGCGATCTACCGTTTGCGGGGGTCCTCCACCGGAATCCCCTGCCGCTTTTTTGCCGGCACCCTCGTTTGTCTCGGGAAGATCCCCATCAACAAATCGTCATTCCGCTACACGGCCTTTATGCAGGCTGTTTGGTATTGATGCGAATCCTGGCCTGGTCGCCTCGTGAATGTACATTTCCCTGGAAACCGTTTGAGGGCGCTCTCGCCGCCGGCTGCGCCGCACGCCGGAGGGGAGGTTGCCGTTGACCCCCGTATCTTGCCGCTCAGGGCTGGAAAGGCGCCGCTCCCTGGATATGTTTTCACCTCTGGCCGGGCCGCTGAAAGCGAACAACCACGGTTCCCAGAAAAAAATAGGCGTTATGTATGGGGGGATTTAAGCTGTACTCAGACATAAAAAGAGGTCCGGTCAGGCGGACAGGACAGGGGGAAGGAGTGAGGAAGATGTTCAGGATCAGGGAGATGCGGGAAAACGAGGGAGTACTCTTCCTGGCCAGCTTCCTCGTCGTTGCTGCCACCTGTCTGCTCTATACCATCTAGGGGAGGTGAAAAATGGAAACCCTGGAACAGAGCGTCAAGAAGTGCGAGAAGAGCGTGAGCAAGTGCCGCAGCTTCTTCGTGAAGCGGCTGGAGCAGCACTTCATCGACAAGGGCATCAAGATCCCCGAGGGGATATTCACCCTGTTCGATACGCCCTTCAGCCAGTTCACGCCGGAATACAAGGCCATGTACGAGCAGAAGATCAAGGGGCAGGCGCTCTTCCACATCTTCTCGGACATGCTGGTGGAGATCTACCAGGAGCTGGATGCGGACAAGTCGGGATGGGAGGCAGCGGCCAACTATCTCGAGGACACGCCCATGAGGATCTGTGCCCTGCTGGCCATGAAGAGGATCGACGAACTGGAGGAGCTGCCCGACAGCGACTACCTGTATATGGTGGAGCAGTTCAACAGCCTCTCGGAGGCCAGGATTACCCCCAGGGAGCAGAAGTTCGGTGTGCGGCCTTATACCGGGGCGGGCAGGAGCCACTGGTGGAAGAGGGAGGACCAGCAAAGGTTGGAGAGCAACGCAAGGAACTGAGACCCGATATCGTAGGAGTGCTTTTATCCATTATTTCAATCCGTAAGGTCTCAACTCACGATAGAAGGTGAAGCCAACCTCTCGTTGAAGCGCCGGGATCCCGGCGCTTCAGGCTTTTTCCGCCTCGATCTCCAGCCGTACGGCATCGACGTGGACCAGCCCTTCCGCATCCGGAGGGAAGCGTTCGACGTAGCCCTCGACTATCGCGGCGATGAAACCCTCGCGCAAATCCTCGGGAAGGCGCTGCGTCAAGGGCAGCCAGGTGGTGCGGATCCAGGCGGTGAGGCCACGGCTGCCCTCGTGGGTCATGTCCTTGGGGACCAGCTCGACCCGGAGCGGGCGCAGGCCGGCGTCCTCCAGCCATCGCGTGTATTCCTCCGGGCCACAGAAACGGTACGGCAGGGCGAAATCGTGGAAAAACCTGCCCCAGTCCCCCCGAGAGAGCACGGACATCATCACCTGGACCACGTTTGCGGCCATCCCCCTTCCCCCCATCTGGAAGAGCAACCGGCCGCCACCCTTCAGGCTCCTTTCCACGCCCCTCAGGACCAGTCCCTGGTCGGGGACCCAGTGCAGGACGGCGTTGGAGAAGGCCACGTCGAACTCTCCGTCAAAGCTCAGCTCCTGAGCGTCCATGACCTGCCAGGAAAGGTTGGGGTAATCTTCCGGAGGGAAGCTGTCGCGGGCGAAGCTGATCATCTCAGGGGAGCTGTCGATGCCCACCACGGCGCCTGAAGGCACCAGTTCCGATAGCTCCACGGTGAGCCTGCCGTCTCCGCACCCGATGTCCAGGACACGCTCGTCGCCCCGCAGGTTCAGCTTGGGGAAAAGCTCGCGCCCCCACTTCTTCTGCTGGGACGACGAGTCGTGGTAATCGGCGGCGTCCCAGAGGTAACCACCCGTGTCGCGGCTCATACTCGCGCCTCCTCAGTCGGGCGACTGGCGGCACTCAGGCCTCGGGAGAGGACACGGTTTCCGGCGCCTGCGGCACCTGCCCGGAAACGGCGCCATATTCCAGCCTGCGGTAGACGTACGCGTGGGCCACCATGGTCGTGGGGATAGCGGCGAAGAGGCCGACCACGCACGCCAGCACGCCCAGCAGGATGATGCCGAAGAACAGAAGCCCCAGCAGGAAAAGGTCCCAGGTGTTCCCACTGGTGATCTCCCAGCTCCTCTTGATGGCCTCCACGGGACCGATGTTGCGGTCGATGATGAGGTAGCCGAAAAAGGAGAACCTGATGCCGAGGTAGATGCCGGGGATGATGCAGAATATGAAGCCCACCATGACCATCAGCCCGACCAGGATGCCCCCCACGAAATAATTAAGGAAGAGACCCCAGCTGGACCAGACGTCGGAGACCTCGGCGGTCGCCTCCGGCGCTGCGCTCAAGCGCAGGCCGATGGTCGTCTGGGCCATGGAGATGAGGATACCGACCAACCAACCGAGTACGCCGAAGATAAAGGGGAACACGGTCAAGCCGGACCCCCTGTTGATGCTGCCGAGAGCCGATAGTCCACCCGAGACCACCCAAGCGACGATCAGGAACAGCAGGAAGAAGACGAAGTTGTTCTTCATCGCCTCCCAGCCGAACCTGATCGCCTCACCCTTGGAATACCTGTCGCTCGCCATCCCGGACCCTCCTTTTCGCTAACCGCCCGCCGAGGCCGCTTTCCTCCATAGTATAGACCAGCCCAGGGATACCTTCGTGCCGTGTGGTCCGCCCTCCTCTAAGACCAGGGGTAATGCTTCCCCCTCCGGTCCGCCCAGCCCTCCACCCCGTGCTCCGCGACGGCGTCGAGGTTGCCGTCGATGCTTCCGCCGTGGAAAGCGCGTAAGGGTTCGAGTAGAGCACACCCCCTCCTGTCCGGGCATTCCCAGCACCCCGCGAAATCCTTGTCCAGCGCGCACTCCCTGATGGCGCAGGTGGGTTTGCCGCCGCCCCCGCGGCAGGGGGCGGGGCACCGCAGACCGGACAGCAGGGCGAGCATTTTCTCGAACGCGGCGTAGTCTCTGAAAGCCTCGTCTCTGCGGGCGATCAGTGCCGCGTAGTCATCCAGGTGCAGTTCCGCGGCGATCCCGCGCAGTTCCTGCAGCAGTTCGAAGAGGCGAGCCTGGGAGGGGATGCAATCGCCGCAGTAAAGTCCGCAGTAAGCGGTACGGGCCGCGTTATCACCCATCCTCAGAGTTGCGCCTCGAAGTACATGCGCTCATGGGTGAAGCCCATCTTCTTGTAGAAACCCGTCGCTCCCGCGTTATCCAGGTCGGTGGCCACGGCCATGATGGAGCACCCCCGCTGCAGGGCCCGCTTCTTGGCCTCCTCGATGAGCCCCTTCCCCGCGCCCCTGCCGCGGGCCCTTTCCGTCACGATCATCTCGGTGATGATGGCCTTGTTCATACCGGTAGTGAGGGTCGGCCTGATGTAGAAGAGCACCAGGCCCAGGGCTTCGCCGTCCTCGAGGGCGAGGAGAAAGACCCAGTCCGGCGAGGATAGCATCCTCTCGAGGGTCTTCGACCAGATCCCTATGTCGATAAGGGGCGCTTGCTCCGCGAATCCCACGGCATCCGCCAGTTCCCGGATCAACCGGAAGATCTTCTCTTCGTCCTCGATGGCGGCCTTCTTTATTTCCAGCATCTCCCCTCCTTCCCGCATGTGAGTGATGTCCCCGGCTCTCTATAGTATAGCGGGCGGTCGCGCGGATGGAAGCTCCAGGGCCCTTCGCCGTCCTGGTGCGGGATGGGGGGAGCGGCGAGCGCGCCGCGGTTTCCCATGGTCGCTGCCGGCTTCTCAGGTTATCATATCCCTAGTAGTGTGGTGGCAACCGTTCTCTGGAAGCAGCGGGGAGATCACCATGGGCGGAAAGGGACCCGGAAAAAAACCCAGAAAGGAACTCGGGAAGGAGCAGCTGGAGGCGGCCGCGATAATTGGCAGGTCCAGGAGGCTCGTGGCCTTTTCGGGCGCCGGCGTTTCGGAGGAGAGCGGCATCCCCACCTTTCGCGACCCCGGTGGACTGTGGGACCGTTTCGACCCCCTGGAACTGGGTGGGGGAGACATCTTCACCTCCATGTTCAGCGGGGCCAGCATCCCGCAGGCCGCGGTGGATTTCGTCTCGGAGATGCTCAAGGTGCTGGAGGGGGCCCATCCCAACCCCGGGCATTATGCCCTGGGGGAGCTGGAGCGCCTGGGGATACTGAGGTCGGTGATAACCCAGAACATCGACAACCTGCACCGCGAGGCCGGCAATACCCGGGTTATCGAGGTGCACGGCAACCTCTTCCGCCTGGCGTGCATGGTCTGCGGTAACAAGATACAGCTCGGGCGCGATGAACTCTTCGCCCTGGGCTGGGAACTGGTGGAACTCATGGGCAGGGGAGACCTGCGGGGGATAATCAAGCTGGTGTCGAGGTGCCCATGCGGTGGCCCCTGCCGCCTGGACGTGGTGGGGTTCGGGGAGCCGGTACAGGACATGGGCCTGGCCATGGGGGAGGCGCGGGACGCTGACGTCCTGCTCATCCTGGGGACCTCGGGCATGGTCTACCCCGCCGCCTATGTCCCTGAGCACGCCAAGAAGACGGGCGCGAAGATCATAGAGATCAACGCCACCGGCATCTACTTCCCCGACCTTGTGGATGTGGGGATAATCGGTAGGTCCGGCGAGATCCTGCCCCCCATACTCGAACAGGTCAAGGACATCAAGAGCTACGATATCTTCTGAGCCCGCGCGCGAAGCCGCGGTTTCGTGAACCCGTGCTTATGGAGGAGGGGGACCATGGACAAACCCAAGAGCGCACCGATCTTCGATGAGAGGGACTTTCCCGTCAGCGTCGCCCGGCTGGCCATCATGCAGGGCCTGGGCGTGGAGATCGAGGAGCTGAAGGGGAAGCCCATCGTGGCCGTCGCCAACTCCCACACCGAGATGAACCCGGGCCACATGCACCTGCGCACGCTGGCGGAGCGGGTCAAGGAGGGCGTGCACGCCGCGGGAGGGATTCCCTTCGAGTTCAACGTGCCCGCGCCCTGCGATGGCTTCACCGAGGGAAACGAGGGCATGCGCTTCGTGCTGCCCCAGCGGGAGCTAATCGCGGACACGGTGGAGACCTACGTGCGCAGCATGCTCTTCGACGCCGTGGTCCTGATAGCTTCCTGCGACAAGATAATCCCGGGCATGATCATGGCCGCGGCACGCCTGGACCGCCCCACCATTATGCTCACCGGGGGCCCTGGCGCTTTCAACATCCGCTACACCATGGGCATGAAGGGGAGCATCTTCCACAAGGACTATAACGACCTGCTTGACAAGCTGAACTGCGCCACCTGCGCCACCTGTGGTTCCTGCGAACTCATGGGCACCGCCAACACCTTCCAGTGCCTGGCCGAGGCCATGGGGCTGACCATGCCTGGCTCGGCAAACATACCCGCTTACTTCTCGGAGAAGCTGCTCTACGCCCGCCGGGCCGGGAAGCGTATCGTGGAGATGGTGGAGGAGGGGCTGACGGCGCGCAGGATCCTGGGGAAGAAGGCGGTAGAGAACGCCCTCATGGTGGACCTGGCCATCGGCGGCTCGACCAACTCGGCCCTGCACCTGCCGGCCATCGCCCACGAGCTGGGCTTCGAGCTCGCCCTCTCCCGCTTCAACGACTTCAACCACCGCATCCCCACCCTGTGCTCCATCGCGCCCAACGGACCCCATGGCATCCAGGACCTGCACCGGGCCGGGGGGGTGCCGGCGGTTATGAAGGTGCTCGCCAGAGACCTCCACCTGGACGCCGTCAACGTCATGGGCCAGACCCTGGCGGAAGTGGTGGAGGCGGCCGAGGTGAAGGACGCGGAGGTCATCCGCGGACGCGGCGACCCCTGTTTCGCCGAGGGCGGGACGGTGGCGCTCTTCGGCAACCTGGCGCCGGAGGGCGCGGTTGTGAAACAGTCGGCGGTGGCCCCGGAGATGCTGCGCTTCTCCGGGCCCGCCCGGGTCTTCGAGGCGGAGGCGGACTGCCTCGCCGCCCTGCGCGATGGCACCTTGAACGAGGGCGAGGTGCTGGTCATCCGCAACGAGGGACCGCGGGGAGGGCCGGGGATGCCTGAGACCCTGGCGGTGACCATGGGGCTGGAGCTGCATGGCCTTGCGCGCGTGGCCCTTGTCACCGACGGCCGTTTCTCGGGGGCGACCGCAGGGCCGTGCATAGGACATGTATCGCCGGAAGCCGCGGCGGGCGGTCCAATCGCCGCCCTGCGCGACGGCGACGAGATCAGCATTGACATCCCGGGACGGCTGCTCGAGGTCGAGCTGACTCCGGAGGAGATCGCGTCCCGCATCGCCGCAGCGCGACCTCCGCAGCGTGAGATACCCCCGGGGTTCATGCGCCGTTACGTCAAGACGGTGAGCTCAGCCGCGCGCGGTGCCGTGCTCGAGTGAGAGTACCCCCGGAGCCTGCAGGTCAGGCAGCCCCGCAGGTGATGATGTTATGGCTGAGATGGGCGGTGAAACCCTCCGGCGTGGGGATGTAAGTGCCCGGAGTAGGTCCGTACCTCGCCAGGATCTCCCTCGCCAGGCACAGAAGGGCTCCCGGCTCGATGCTGAAGCGTTGCGCCAGCTCTGACATGGTTTGCACCAGGCTGGGCGTTGCCGGTAGTGTTCCTAGGCCGTTCTTGCTTCTTCCCGTGTCACACCACCTCACCCATGCCGGGTACTGCGATCGTCGACTCCCGGGGTATGGGAGCTTGAGCATTGTCCGGTTAATATAATGTCTGGCGAGGGCGCTATCGACGCTTCGTAAAGGGGTGCGATGGTCACGTACACCGAGCGGGAGTTCAAGTCCATCCTCATCGTGCGCAAGTATATTGACGGCTGGTTCTGGGACCGTTACGGCGTCAATCCCTACCAGGGCTGCCGCTTCGGTTGCGTCTACTGCGATTCGCGCAGCGAGAAGTACCGCCTGCCGGCCGATTTCGACGACGACATCATCGTGAAGAGAGACCCTGCGGGGATGCTGGACAAGCGCCTCTGCCGCGCCCGTGCCCTGCTGCCGGACGTGGTGGCCATGTCCGGCGCCTCGGACCCCTACCACCAAGCCGAGGCCAGATACAAGAGCACCAGAAAATGCCTGGAGGTGCTGGAGAGGCACGCTTATCCAGTGCACGTGCTGACGAAATCGCGGCTGGTGTTGAGGGACCTGGATTTGCTCGAACGCATAGGGGGTAAAAACTGGTGTACGGTCTCGGTGACCATCACCACCGCCGACCCCGTGGTGGCGCGCTTTCTGGAAAAGAGGAGCCCGTCCCCACAAGCCCGTTTCGAGGTCATCGAGACCATAAAGCGAGAGACCGATCACGTGCGGGCAGGGGTGCTGCTGATCCCGGTCGTCCCCTTCCTGTGCGACTCGCGTGAGAACCTGGAGGCAGTGGTAAGGGGAGCGAAGGAAGCCGGTGCCGACTACGTCCTCTTCGGAGGAGCGATGACCATGCGCGACCAGCAGGCGCTGTGGTTCATGCGCCACATCGCGGAAAGTTATCCCGAGCTGGTGGAGGGATACGAGGACCTTTATGCTTTCAACTACGATCCTGGAGCTTACCGTGGCCGCTACACGGCGAAGGAGAGTTATAATATCGCGGTAGGACGCGATTTCCTGGGGCTCTGCGAGAGATACTCCGTGCCGTTCAGGATCAAGCGCTACATCCCGGATGATTACCGCTCGGATAACTATGCCGTCGCAGAGAAGCTGCTCAACCAGGCCTACGGACTCATGGTCGCCGGCAAGGCGTGGAACGGCCTGCACCGGGCAGGCATGAACATCCAGAACCTCAAGGAGCCGATCGGCGATATTGCCAACCGGAACGAGCTGCGCAGGATCAGGAACGTCGATAGAAACATCGAAGCCATGATCCTGGAAGAGCTGGACTAAGCCCGGAAGGTGAGGCGGGTGCCCGCCATGTTCAGGATGAACTCATCCGGCATTGCCTTCTCGAAGGCCATCACCGCCTTGCGGCCGGTGCAGTGGGTGGGCACGACGTAGTCGGGGCTGAATGCCTGCAGGCCCGCGATGGTCTTGTCGACGATGGGCTCGAAGGCGGGGCCGGTGAGGTGAAAACCGCCCATGACCACGTGGACCTTGTCTATGCCGGTGACCTTCCTGGCGTGGGCCACGGTGTTGACGATGCCGGAATGGGAGCAGCCAGAGAGGACCACCAGGCCCTTGCCTCGGAGGTTCACGGCGATGCCGCTGTCCTCCTCGATGGGGTCCCACGACTCCTCGCCGTCCTTTTCGAAGTAGGCATTGGGCATGCCCTTCTCGAAATCGGTGAGCCGCTCTATCTCCCCCAGGAAAAGGACCGTGCCGCCCGCCAGGAGCGCCGGCCCCACGCTCTCGATCACCTCGACCCCCGCCTGCTCCCAGGTGGAACGTTCCGCCGGTGGAAATTTTATCCGTATGTCTCCCACCCTGAGGTAGCGGTTGCCCTTGAAGGCCGCAGGGTGCACGTAAAAGGGCACGGGCTTGTTGGGGAGGGCCTCGATCATCGGCACCAGGGCCCCGAAATGGTCCATGTGCCCGTGGGACAGCACCGCGGCCTCGATGCCGGACAGGTCCAGGCCGAGCTTGTCCGCGTTGTAGGGCACGGCCACGTCCGAGAGGCCGAAGTCGAAGAGCAACTCGTGGGTCTCATCCCCGGATATGGTCTTGATGGCGGCGGAGAAACCGTGTTCAGCGAGGATGGAGCCCTTCACCTCCATGTCCTTCACTGGAACGGAGCGGGTCACTATCTCGTTCGAGTCCATTGATACCAGGTCGTTGTAATTGTCGGAGAGAGAGAGTATCTCGACCTGGTCGACTTCCTTCAGCTCAACGTTCCCGTTCATCTTCGCTCCTCCCGCTTCTCATGATTCAGGCATATGTATAATTAATCATACCCCCACCGCGCCCGTTTTCCTATATTCCTATATTATTGTCTGGAGGGGCTGTCGGTGCGGTGACGGGCGGGGCGGACGGAGGAGAGGCGGAGCCATGGGAGACGGCGTTTACAGGTGTGCTTACTGCGAGAAGAAGGTGCGGCCTGGCGCTGAGGTCTACGGCCTCGGCGTGAAGCTGAGGAAAGGCCTGGAGTATCCAGGGGCGATAGGCCGGTCGATGACGGTGGAGCTTCCCGTCCAGGGTAGGGAGCTGGAGTGCATGGTCACCGCGGACGGCTCCCAGGCCAGGCAGGAGGGATGGGACCTCATCTTTATGGTCTGCAGCGAGGGATGCGGGGCCGCCTTGAAGGCCCTCCTGGAGGAGGAAGACCTCTTCGAGGAGATCATGTGAGTCGCTTGGGAGGAGGGGTTTCCATGTCGCCGACGCGCGATGACGGCGGGATTTGTCTCGAGCTCACGGCGGAGCAGCGGATGGTGCAGGCGCAGGCGGCGGAGTTCACCGACCGCGAGATCGTCCCCAGGATAGCGGAGCTGGACAGGTCGCACACCCTGGATATGGGCATCGTGCGCGGCATGGGCGAGCTGGGCATGCTCGGCGCCCCCATACCGGAGGAATACGGTGGAGGAGGGCTGGACTTCGTCTCCACCGCCCTTATATGCGAGGAGATCGAAAGGGGCGACGGGGGATTCCGCACCCTGCTCTCGGTGCACATGGGGCTGAACTCCCTGACCTTGCTGGAGTTCGGGAGCGGGGAGCAGAAAGAGAGGTACCTGGTCCCCCAGGCGCGGGGCGAGAAGATAGCGTGCTTCGGGCTTACAGAGCCCAACGCCGGTTCGGACGTGGCCTCCATGGAGGCGACCGCGCGCCGGGAGGGGGACCGCTATATCTTGAGCGGCCAGAAGGAATGGATATCCTACGCCAACGTCGCCGACCACTTCCTGGTCTTCGCCAAGACGGACAGGGAAGCGGGGCACCGCGGCATATCGGCCTTCCTCCTCGACCGCTCCATGCCGGGCCTCGAGACCAGGGACATCGAGCACAAGCTGGGGGTGTGGGCCGGCTCCACGGGGGAGATCTTCCTCTCCGATGTGGAGGTGCCGGCGGAGAGCCGCCTGGGGACGGAGGGCGAGGGGTTCAAGATAGCCATGTACGCCCTGGACATGGGGCGCTTCACCGTGGCCGCCGGGGCCCTCGGCACTATCCGCGCGGCCATGGAGGCCTCGCTGAGATATGCCAGCGAGCGCATCACCTTCGGGCAGCCCATCGGGCGTTACCAGTTCGTACAGGAGATGATCGCGGAGATGGTCAGGGGATACGAGACATCCAGGCTGCTGGTGCTGCAGGCCGCGTGGCTCAAGGACAGGGGGGTGCGCAACACCCGTGAGACCTCGCTGGCGAAATGGCACGCCACCGAGAGCGCGTTCCAGGCGGCCCACATGGCGGTGCAGATACACGGCGCCTACGGCTACTCCGCGGAATATCCCGTGGAGAGGATCTTCCGCAACGCCCGCGCGCCGCTCCTCTACGAGGGCACCACGGAGATCCACAAGATGATGCAGGCGGAGCACGCACTTGGTTACCGCAGGCTGAACGGGTGAGAGCCAAGGGCCACTGCATCCCGGGTAAACGGACCCGGGGCGGGGGGGGAGATAGATCCACCTCTCGGGAAAGCCTGCGCAACGCGTCAGCGGAGGATTGAACGTTGAACGATATCCCGCGGGAAGGGAACGGATATCCTGGCCAGGCAGGCCGCGTTTACCTCTGGGACGCCAGTGACGGGGAGGAAGAGGGCCGCTTCAAGAAGATCGTGGAAGACCGCGTGAAGCACTCGCCCTTCTACGCCCACATCGGGATGGAGGTGGCGGGGCTCGCGCCGGGGGAGGCGCGGCTCAAGTTGGTGGCCGGGTCCCGCCATTGCGACGAGGATGGAGTAGTGCACCCCGGCGTGGTCTTCGCCCTGGCCGACGCCGCGTCCGGCGTAGCCATGGCTACGCAGGTACCACACGGCTCGCGCCGCGTGGTCACCGTGGAGATGAAGGCGAATTTCCTGGCACCGACCCGGCAGGGCGAGCTCACCGGCACGGGCAGGGTACTGCAGGCGGTCGAGGACATCGCCGTCTCCGAGGCCGAGGTCCGCGACGAAGCCGGCACGCTCCTGGCCACCAGCATGGCCACCTTCATGATCATCCGCTGAGACGGGGCCCGGTTTTCATCCCAGGTCCAACTCGATAAGTGCCTTGTGATACAGCCTCATCTCTGGGCAGGAGATCACCTCAGTCGAGAAGCCGAAGCTCTCATACAGGGGCCTGCCCATGGCGGTGGCGTTGAGGGAGACGCGGCCCACGCCCCGCTCACGACACTCGCGGAGCACGTGCGAGAAGAGCGACTTCCCGACGCCTCCGCCGCGATACTCCTCGTAGACGGCGAAGTTGTGGACCACCGCCAACAGGCCCGAGGGGTTCCTGGTGCCGGGGAACAGCCGGTAGAAAGATGCCGCGATACACCCCAGCACCGCGCCCTCCTCCTCGGCCACCAGGCAGAGGGGGTCGTCGTAGTCCCAGTCCGCGAAGAACTTTTCGATGACCTCCATGTCCTCCCCGGGGACCGGACCTCCGATGACCTGTTCGAGCATGATGGCCCGCAGCCTTACCAGGTCGGCTGCATCCCCCCTCTCCGCGTTCCTGATCAACATCCCTGACAGCGCTCCTTTTCTGATCCGCTTCCTACAACCTAAAAGTACACCATCCGGGGGGATGGTTCCTCCGGCGGCGCGGTTTCATGCCTCAAAACTTGGGTAAATATAGAAATAGAGGGAGGTTGCCGGAAGACCGCGAGCGGTCCCGGCAGGGCTGAAAGGAAGCGGATGATGGCAGTGCAGACGGCGACCGCCAGGGAGATGATGAAGGAACTGATGGTCTGGACCAGCCCCCAGAACGTGAAGGTCTACCGCAGGCACGGCGCGGGAGACGATCTCTTCGGGGTGAGCTTCGCGGACTTGAGGAAGCTGGCCAGGCGCATCAGGACGGACCACGTCCTGGCCCTGGAGCTGTGGGAGTCCGGGAACGTGGACGCCCGCCTCCTGGCAGCCATGATCGCGGACCCCGGGGAGCTGACACCGGCCACTCTGGACAGCTGGATAGATGATGTGGACTATTATGCCATCTCCGACGAGCTGGCCGAGCTCATCTCCCGCTCGCCCCTGGCCCTCGAGACGGTGCGGAGGTTCACGGCCTCACCGGGGGAATACCGCCGCGCCTGCGGGTACGCGGCGCTCGCGGCGGCGCTCAAGAACGGAGTGGACATACCCGATGACGAATGCCGCGGTTACCTGCGCATCATCGAGGAGGAGATCCACGCCTCGCCGAATCGCGCCCGCTACAGCATGAACAGCGCCGTTATCGCAATCGGGGTATTCAAGCCCGCCCTCACCGCCGACGCCAAGGCTGCAGCCGCGAGGATCGGCAAAGTGGTGGTGGACCACGGCGACACCGTGTGCAGGACCCCGGACGCCGCCACCTATATCGAGAAAGCCCTGGCGCGAAGGAAACAGTGACCCGCCCCGGGCCTTCCCCCGTGCAGCCTCATCGAACGCCCGTCGTGCCATGGGCATAACGGGATCCACGCAGATCGGCAATGACCGTGACACCCCGTTTCAGTTGCGCCGCAGGGCCACGTCGTCGAAGAAAGCGCTGCCCGAAGCCCCGTACTGATTGGGGTTGATGGTGAAGACGATCACCTTGGCATAGGCCGCGTTCGCCGGGCAGGCGGCGGTGATCTGCACCGGGGTCCAGTCCCTGCTGCCGTGGAACCCCGTCGAGGAGCTGAGGCTGACGGGGGTTCCGCTGGCGTTAAGCCACAGGATCGCCACCCCCGCGTTTGAAGTGTATAGTTCGTTGTACTTGCCGCCGTCGCTCAGCCTGGTGGTACTGCCCAGGACCCTGGTCTTGGCGAAGGCGCTCGCGGTGTAGCTGGCGCCCGCGGTCACGGCGACAGGACTGGAATCCCACGACGAGATGAACGGCCAGCCGTTGGCCCTGGCGTCCTTGATCCTCACCGCGTACCCGCCGCTGTGGGCGGCTTCTCCGGTGGCGGCGGTGCTGGTCAGCTCGAAGGTCCCGGTGCCACCTCCGAAGAGATGGTTGCCGGGGGTCCAGCCGGCCGTGCCCGACTCGAAGCCGGGGTTGGCGATGAGGTTGGCCAGGCCGGCGGGGATGGTGACCTGCAAGGTGGCGGGGCTGGCGGAGAGCGGTATGCCCTCGACCGTGAGCGACGTGCCCGTCTTCATGCAGTTGACCGGAGCTCCGTTGAGGGTGGCCTTATAGTCGGCTGAAGGCCACCACGTCCCCACCAGCTTGAGATCGGTCTTCTTCCAGCTGTCCGCGACGGGTTCCGCTTCCGGGGCGGTATTGCTGTCCATGGTCATGGTTATGACCGCTCCCGGGGAAGTGTTCAGGCCCATGCTCACCACGTCCAGGGAAAGGGTCTTCACGTTCTTGGCGTGTACCGCTGCGCCGTTGCTGGCGGGTGTCCTGCGCACCCGCGCCAGGCCGGGGTTGTTGGCGTCGGGGTATGCCGGCTCGATGGACAGCCACCATGCGCGGGTGTGGCGGTTGTCGTAAGTCTTGTAGGCCACCTCGCCGGGGTTGGCGCGCTCGGCGTGGAGGGCGGCATCGGCCCGGCGGAAGAAGTCGGTGATCCTGGAGCAGACGAAGGCGTCCATGAAGGCCGGGTTCACGTAGCCGTTGCCGTGGGCGCCGGCCTTGGCGCCCGGGGAGGTGAGGTCCCCGAACTTGGCGTGCGCCGAGTAGTCCCAGCTGTCCCAGATGTTGCCGGGATCGGCGGGAGCCCCCCCGTCCGCCCCGTAGCCGCTGGTCTCCTTGAGGCCCTTGCTGAGGCTGGGATACTGCAGCCACTTCTGCCATATGTACTTGGAGTGGGCATAGGTCGGAGTGGAGCTGCGCATCCTGGCGAGCGCTCCTGAGGCCAGTGACCACCAGATGTTCATGAGCGATGTGGTGTTGGGGATGAGGACGTCGTACTCGGGGTGCTCGATACGTACCGAGGAGTTGAGTGCGTTCTCCAGGATGAAGCGGGCGCTGTTCTCGCGCAGCTGGCTCCTTACCCCCTCGGTGATGCCCGATGGTTCGCAACCCAGGAATGACCTGAGGGCCTCCCCGATATGCACGTCCTGATCGGCCACGTACAACGCCGGGTTTATCCCCGGGAAGATGGTGGGATCGGCCTTGTCCGGGTCGGGGAACTGGGAGGCTATCCACCGGTACCCCTCTTCCAGGTCGGTACTGGCGTAGGAGGGGTGAAGGGCGGTGAAGACGTCGGGGTAGTGCAGGCCCAGGCCCCAGGTCCCCAGGCCGCCCATGGAGTAGCCGGAGACGAAGACGCGTGACGGGTCGATGCGGCGCGCGGGGTCCACGCTTACCTCCTCCATGAACTGCTGGATGCAGTCCATGATGTCGCTCTCACCGTAGAGGAAATCGTTCTGCAGCCGGAAATCGTCGAACTGGTGGCAGGCCCCGAAGCTGGCCAGGCCCACACTGCCCGCCTTGAAGGCGCTGTCCGCGCGGTATGGTGCCTCGCTGCCGTCGCTGTGGAAGCGGTAGGACGCATCCAGGTTATGGACCTCGCTGTCCACGTGAACCTCGATATATTCCTGGAAGGCGTTGACCTTGAGCTCGTACCACTCCCCGTCCTTCCAGTTGAAGGGGTCCTCGGCCAGTGGCACCCAGTTGTAACCCACCCGCTTGTAGAGGCGCAGCTCCCTTCCCCTGCCCAGCACTCCGGCCCAGTCGCACAGGTCCACCTGGTAATAGTCGCTGCTCCCCTGCCGGCGGAAGGTCACCCCCATGGCGCTGATGCCACCCGTGTTCGGCTCCTCGCGCAGCCTGACGCTCACGGTGTAGTCGCTCCCCGAGGAAGAGGCGCGCACCGTGTTCTTCCAGGCCATGGCGGCATCCCCCTGGCGGTAGGCGCCGCCGTTCACCGCCCACGACCCGTTCTCCTGTGCCCATCCCGTGGCGGCGCCGGTGAAATCGTCGTAGATGAGTGGGGCGGCCGCTCCTTCCACGGCGTCTCCGTACATGCTCTTAAAGTTCCTCCCCCAGGGCGCGATGATGGCCATCCCGCAGGCGTCGGCCGCCGCGGTCTGGCTGTTGGCGGGGTCCGACGATATCCCCCCGTGCCCCCCGAAGGCGTGGAGGTCCACCCAGAGGGAGAGGAGGTTGCCCTTGGAATAGCGGTCCGGACCGGGGACGTAGATGCTGCAGGGCAGGGTGGCCCCATCGATACTCGACTTGTAGTAGCGGGTCATCACCATGCTGTACTGTAGCGGGCTGTTCACCGTGTCCGCCGCGGCGGGCGGGACGCCCGGCAACGTCAGCGGGATGATGGCCAGGGCGAGGGCCGGCAAGAGGATATAGACGAGACGTAATGGCTTCACAGGCATATCTTGCCCCCCGGACTACGGATCCCGGTCTCCGGCTGACCGGGATCAGCGCCTATCTATATGCATGATACCACAGACAAAGGCCGGGTTTCCTGTTCGAAAACCCGGCCGAAAACCCCTGTTTTTCTATTCGACCGTCACGCTCTCGGGGAGTTTTCTGGTGAGGATATCCGAGGCCTCCTCCACCATCTCCTCGAGCACCTGGGCGGCAGGCTTGATCTCCTTGATGATGCCGGAGACCTGCCCGGCGAAACCGCCGATATACTCGTCCATCTCGGCCTTGATGAAGGGGCTGAGCAGGGCCGAGGCGATGAGCATCTGCAGGGGGAAGGGCAGGGGCGACAGTCCCGACTCCTCCCACATGGCCATGAACTGGCTCTGGATGGAGCGCAGGGTCTTGCCGGTGAACATGGTGCTCACCTTGGTGGACTCGTCGGTGGCCTCGACGATGTGGCGCTTGACGGATTCGGGGGCTCCACCCTCGACGGTGGCGAGGAAACGCGTCCCCACCCAGACGCCCACGCAGCCCATGGCCAGAGATGCCGCCAGGCCGCGCCCGTCGCCGATACCCCCGGCCGCGAGCACCGGGACCGGGTAGGCGGCGTCGATGCAGCCGGGTACCAGGGCCATGGTGCCGATCCTGCCGGTATGCCCGCCGCCCTCGTGTCCCTGTGCCACCAGCAGGTCGATGCCCGAGTCGGCCATGCGTTTGGCGTTCTTGGTGTTGCCGGTGATGGCCAGGACCTTGATGCCGTTGGCATGGGCCTCCTCCACCATGAAGCCGGGGTTGCCCAGGCCCGCGGCGAAGAGGGGGATCTTCTCCTCGATGCACACCTTCACCGCCTCATGGGGCATGGTGGTGGTGGAGTTCATCTTGACCATGATCTCGACCTCGGGCAGGTTCAGGTCCGTCCTCACCTTGGCGATGAAGTCTTGGTGCGACTGGGGCAGGCTCTTCAGCAGGTCCTCCAGGGGCACCTCCCCAGGTCCCCCGGTGTCGGGCAGTTCCGTGAGGTTCTTGGGCAGCAGCAGGTCCACCCCGAAGGGCTTGTCGGTGCGGGACTTTATCTCGCGTATAGCGTCTCGCATCTCGTCGATGGAGTAGCCGCTGGCCCCAAGAACGCCCATGCCGCCCGCCTCCGAGACCGCCACCACCAGGTCCACCGGTGCCCCGGTCTCCTCGCCGAGGAGGTTGGGCCCCATGCCCGCGCTGAGGATGGGATACTCGATGCCCAGCATGTCGCACAGCTTGGTCCGGAGAACTCGTTTACCCATGATTACCCCTTTCGTCCGATAACAGGAGATCACACTGCAGTGTTATCGCGTGGCGCAGGTCCCTCCCCGCTGGCCGTTTCCAACCTATTATAATCCGGTACAAGCTCGACCTGAAGTCAATAATGGGTACGCGGCATATATCCCGGCGGCGGACATTCCCGTAGCTCCGCTGATGTCCTCCCCGGAGGGGTTCCGGGTATAATGTCACCTGAGCTGTCGGCTGGAGATGGGCAGGTAATGCCTGGAACGGGGGTAGCACATGTACAAGCTGGATGCTAAGAGGGCGGTCATCACCGGGGCGGCCTCGGGGCTGGGGAGGTCGCTGGCGCTCGCGCTGGCCCGGGAGGGCTGGCGTATCGGCATCGTGGATATCAACGACGCCGGCGCGGCCGGGACCCTGGATATGGTGGAGCGGGCTGGGGGCTCGGGCGAGGTCTTCCATGCCGATGTGGCCGATCCTGAAGAGGTCGCCGCGATGGCCAGCTATTTCTTCGACCGCTGGGGCGGGGTGGACCTGTTCATCAATAACGCCGGGGTGGCTTCCGTGGGGTTTGTGGGCGACATCCCCCTGGAGGACTGGAAATGGGTCTTCGAGGCCAACTTCTGGGGCATGGTCTATGGCTGCCACGAGTTCGTGCCGCGCATGAAGAGACAGGGCGGTGGGCACATCGTAAACGTGGCCTCCTCTGCGGGGCTCCTCGCCAGCCCGGAGATGGGCCCGTACAACACCACCAAGGCCGCGGTGGTCTCCCTCTCCGAGACGCTGCGGGCGGAAGTGTCGCCGCACAACATCGGCATCACGGTGGCCTGCCCCATGTTCTTCAAGACCAACCTCGTCGATACCGCGAGATACTCCGACGAGTGGGAATACAAGTTCTTCAACTGCACCTTCGATAACGCCAGGATGGACGCCGACGAAGTGGCGAAACGGATAATCGCGGCGGTCAAGAAGGACAGGCTCTACGTGGTGCCCCAGCTCCCCGGGAAGATTCTGTGGCTGAACAAGCGGCTGACGCCGGCCGTCTTCCACGACCTCTTCCGTTTTCTCAACCGCCACGGCATGCTGAGGCCGCTCATGTACGCGCTGGCGCGCCTGGGTCTCCTGCAGTGACGGGCGCGAAGGGGAAGGCGATGGAGAGATTAGACGGCAAGAGAGTCGTGATCACCGGGGCGGCTTCGGGGTTGGGGAGAAGCATGGCCCTGGTCCTGGCGCGCAAGGGTTGCAGGATCGGCATCGTGGACATCGATACGGTGGGCGCCGCGGAGACCCTGCGCATGGTCGAGCGGGCGGGCGGCAGCGGCGAGGTATACGAGCTGGACGTCTCGCAACCGGACAAGGTCGAGGCCATGGCGGAACACTTCTTCACGAGCTGGGGCGGCGTGGACCTGCTGGTCAACAACGCCGGGGTGGTCGTGACCGGGTGCGTGGGCGACATCCTTCTTGATGACTGGGAGTGGCTCTTCGGAGTGAATTTCTGGGGTATGCTCTACGGCTGTCACTCTTTCATCCCGCGCATGAAGAAGCAGGGCGGGGGTCACATACTCAATGTCGCCTCCGAGGGGGGGATCATCTTCCTGCCCTGGATGGCGCCCTACAACACCAGCAAGGCCGGCATCGTATCTCTCAGCATGACCCTCAAAGCGGAACTGGCCCCGGAAGGGATCGGGGTGACTGTGCTCTGCCCCGCGTTCTTCAATACCCACCTCCTGGACAACATGAGATGCGGAGAGGCATTCGAGGCCGAGTTCGCCCATGCCACTTTCGAGCATGCCAGGATGACCGCCGACGAGGTGGCTGAGGCGGCTGTCAGGGCGGTGGAGAAGGGCAGGCTCTTCTGCGTGCCGCAACCATCCGCCAAGATCGGATGGGCTCTTGAGCGCCTGAATCCCGGCCTGTTCCAGGCTTGCCTGGCCGCCCTCATCAGGCAGCCGTGGAGCAAACCCCTGTTCATGTGGATGGCCGGTAAGGGCCTGCTGCAATAATGTACAGGATAACCGTCATCGGCGGGGCGGGGGACATGGCGCAAGTGGCGGCGAGGACCTTCCTCTCCCAGATAGGCGATGCACGCCTGGTGCTGGCCGACTACGACCTGGCAAAGGCGGAGAAAGTGGCCGCCTCGTATGGATCTCCGGAAGTGGAAGCCGTCTATGTGGACATCTACGACCCGGCTGTATTGCGCGAGGTGATCAGGGGGAGCGACCTCGTGGCCAACTGCACCGGTCCCTACTACCGCACCGGCCGTCCGGTGGTGGAGGCCTGCATGGACGAAAAGGTGGACTATATAGACCTGGGTGATGACGAGGATTCAGCCTTGGAGCTGCTGGCCTTGCACGAACAGGTCGAAAAGGCGGGCATCACCGCCCTCATCTGTTGCGGGGTGGCGCCGGGACTGGTCAATGTCGTTGCGCGCGCATGCGCCCAGCAATTGGACGAGGTGGAAAATATCGACCTCGCCTGGGTGACCGGCTCCACGCCGCCCGAGGAGGGTAAGGAGAAGGGCGGGGCCGCGGTCTTCGAGCACATGGTGCACGCCTGCATGGGCATGTGCGGCACCATAAGGGACGGCAGGCGCGTGGAGATACCTTCTTTCCGCATCGGGCACGTCCTGGACTTTCCCGAGCCCCTGGGTTCCTACATGCTCTTCGAGCTGGGGCATGCGGAGGTAGCCACCATGCCCCGCTATTTCCCGGGCGTGAAGACGGTGCGCACCATGGGCTCCCTCTATCCGCCCTGCTTCAACGGCGTCTTCCGCGGCATCTCCGACGCTGTCAACAAGGGCAAGGTGGATATGAAGGACGCGGTCCGGTTCCTGCTGGCCTTGGACGCGGGAGAGAGCCCGCGCGGCACCAGGCTTTACCTGAGCGTGTTCGGAGGGGTGGTCTCGCAGCTCTGGCGCCGGGAACTGAAGGCACGTGAGTTTGTCGCCTTCCTCAAGGAGGTGGCGGGCAAGCGTTCCGGTTTCTCAATAGGAGGAGTGATGGTGGCGGTGGAAGGGGTGAAGGACGGCAGGAGGCTGCGCGTACAGGCGGTCAACGCCGGCTACCAGGGAGGCCCGGATGGGGGTTTCGACATGGACGACTGGACCGGCACCCCCCTGGCGGTCTTCGCCTCCATGCTCCTGGACGGGTCGATAGCGGAAAAGGGGGTCATGTCACCGGAGGCCTGCGTCGACCCGGAGGAGTTCACCCGACGCATGGCCGCAGCCATGCCCATCGCCGCGGAGGCCCTGCAGGTCGAAGTCACGGGGGCAGGCACTCCCTGAAACCGGTCAATGTGTTTTCAGCCCATCACTGCAAGAATGTCTGCGATGGCTCACAAGAATGTCTCTCTCTACCGCACCCGGGGGCTTGTCTTCAAGCGCCTGGTCCCCCCCCCGTCGTGTTGTTCATCGCCGCAGTTGCCATTGTTATACCGGTAACGCCGGCTTTATGCGCCTGGAGCGGTGGGCATGATGTCATGGGGAGTGAAGGAGCCAGCACCACCTGGTTCTTCGCCGAGGGCTGCTCCCGCGACGGCTTCGATACCTGGCTGTGCCTGCAGAACCCCACTGGCGAGGCGGCCGTCTGCGATATCCGCTACTACTGCGGCGACGGTGCGGTGGAGGCGAGGCCGGGCATAACCCTGGAGCCCCACTCCCGCGCGACCATCCCCGTGCACGAGCCCGGCCTGGGCCCGGGACGCGCCAACAACCCCCACGGCGACTTCTCCATCGCCGTCTTCTCGACCAACGGCGTGCCCATCGTGGCCGAGCGCCCCATGTACTTCCGCTACCGCAGCAGCCAGCCCGAGTGGCGATGCGTCGACCGCGACCAGCTGGTGCTCTCCCTGGGGCTCGCGGAGATATTCAACGGCGACACCTCGCTCAGGCGCATCGCCCTAACCTTCGACGCGGAGGGCGACCGCGCCGCTACCGTCGCCATCCTGGATGCGCTCAAGGCATGCGACGCGCACTGCACCTTCTTTGTGCTGGGGACCTTCGCGGACTCGAATCTGGACCTGGTGAGGCGCATGGCCGACGAGGGGCACGAAGTGGCCAGCCACTCCTACGACCACCGCGAGTTCACCGGCATCTCTGCGCAGAAGCGCTACGAGGAGATCGTCACGTCCGGCGTCGCCATCTCCCGGATAACAGGCTACTCCCCGCGCCCTACTTCCGCTTCCCCTACGGGTCCCGCAATGCCTCCGCCCTCGCCCAGCTCAACTCCCTGGGCTACATCAGCGTCTACTGGAACATCGACTCCCATGACTACACCGGCATATCCGCGAGCGCCCTCTACGCGCACATTATGGCCAGGGCTCGACCCGGGGCCATCGTGGTCATGCATGCGGTCAGTGCCTCTCAGAAGACGGCAGCCCTGCCCCCTCTCATCCGCGACTTGCGCGCCTCCGGCCTCGAGCCGGTGACCATCACCGAGACCATCATCACGGACGACTGAGGTCCTGCCCGGGAGGAAGTCCGCTCATTTGCCGTCCGCAAGAAGTGGCAGGACAGCGCCGACGAGGCGGGAAGAATATCAATGAGGCTTCCTGGTCCAAATCCTGGATACAGGGGATACCCGATGAAGAGGAGCATCGACGCACATGAGCCTGGTCAAGGGCACGGGTACGGCCATAGCCATGGCACCACCGACCCCCTGATCCTTTCCACCCGGCGGGGGATCCAGGCGGTGAAATGGTCGCTGCTGGTGCTGCTCATCACCGGCATCGTCCAGGTCGCCGTGGTACTGCTCTCGGGCAGTGTGGCGCTGCTCGCCGACACCATACACAACTTCGGGGATGCCTTTACCGCCGTGCCGCTCTGGATCGCCTTTCACCTGGGGCGGCGGCGCCCCACCCGACGTTTCACCTACGGCCTGGGGAGGCTGGAAGACCTGGCGGGAGTGCTCATCGTGCTCATCATCCTGGGCAGCGCCGCCTTCGCGGCCTACGAGGCCATCGACCGTATCCTCAATCCCCGGGACATCACCAACCTGTGGGCGGTGGCGGTCGCCGCCGTGGTCGGTTTCGTGGGCAACGAGGGAGTAGCCCTGTTCCGCGTCAGGGTGGGCAGGGAGATCGGCAGCGCGGCACTGGTCGCCGACGGCTACCATGCGCGCGTGGACGGCCTCACGAGCCTGGGGGTCCTCGCCGGGGCTATCGGGGTCTGGCTCGGCTTTCGCCTGGCGGATCCCATCGTGGGGCTGATCATCTCCGCGGCCATCCTGCGCATCGTCTGGCAGTCGGGGAGGGCGGTCTTCATCCGGCTCCTCGACGGGGTGGACCCGGAGGTAACAGGCGAGATCGCTCTCACCGTCTCTCATGTCCCCGGCGTGAGGGAGGTGACGGGAGTGCGGGTGAGATGGCTGGGCCACCGCATGCACGCGGAGCTCAACCTGAGCGTGTGCGCGGACCTCACGGTGGAGGAGGGACACGACATCGCCATCGAGGCCCGCCACCAGCTCCTCCACCACCTGAAATACCTCTCCGACGCCACCATCCATGTCGATCCCGAACATGCCTCGGGAGGGGAGTTCCACTGCTTTGGCGGCCATGCGCATGATGATCTGCCGCCGCATTCCCACTGAATTTCTTCATTCCCTCGAAGGCAACCAGGTTTTAGCTGCATATTTACCTTCAGAGAACAATGAAATAGATGCACTATTGACATTAATACAATAGTGAATAATACTCTATATAGGATATGGTCCAATCCGTTGGTTCGAAGGAAGGTGAGGAGAATGTTTTTCGGGTCATCACACGGGGAAGGGGATTGTGGCTGTGGAGGTCACCATGGCGAGGATCTCCATCATGGCGAGGGCCTTCACCCCGGCCACATGCACATGGCACGCATGATAGCCGACCGCTGCAGCTGCGGTCCGGACATCAGCAGGCGGTTCATCAGGCCCATACTAATGCTCCTGCTGGCGGAGGAGCCGGTGCACGGATACGAGCTCATGGGGCGGCTCAAGGAATTCGGCGTCGGCCAGAGCGGCATGGACCCCTCGCTGCTCTACCGCCTGCTGCGCCACCTGGAGAGGGGAGGCCTGGCCGAGAGCAGCCTGGACGACAGCGGCTCCGGACCCGCCCGCAAGGTCTACCGCCTGACCCCCGAGGGGATGGAGGTGCTGGACATGTGGGCGGCCAACCTCG
Source organism: Actinomycetota bacterium (assembly GCA_040757835.1). Lineage (NCBI taxonomy): Bacteria > Bacillati > Actinomycetota > Actinomycetota bacterium. The sequence continues at coordinate 64,825 of JBFLWJ010000009.1, read as the reverse complement.
ACGAGGTATCGACCCTCCTGCAGAAGTTCAAGCAGCGCTACGGCAGCCTGGCGAAATAGCTCGCCCTTTTCGTGCTGCGCCTTTCACTTTGCCAAGCCCGCCCCGCGGATATCGGGGCGGGCTTTGCGGCGATCCCCGGGATGTGCCCGCAATGCGTGAAGCCCGTGGGCCGAAGGCCGGGAGGGGCGAACCCGGCGAGCGGGATCTTTAGCATCGGGACCGTGCCATGCCATGTTGACAACGGTGTGTCCGCGGGCAGAATAGTTATGGATAACCGGAAAGGCCGAGGCGGGGAGCCCCGCCGGCGATGAACACGTGGAGGTGCCGAGATGGCGGATTGGGTATGCAAGAAGTGCGGCTACGTCAGGGATTCCCGCTGCAAGCCGAAGAAATGCCCCAATTGCGACGGGCCGGGCCCGTTCGAGAAGAAGGAAGAAGACGCCAAGAAGAAGTAGCGCGCGACCGGCGCGGCCAACCTGTATCGCGGCGATGGATCTCTACAAGAGAGGCCTCCACCTCGAGTATTTCACCATCGGGTACAACATAGCCGAAGCCGCGCTTTGTCGGCGCCACCTTCTTCATCCTGGCCCTCTACGTCTTCCATGAATCAGTGACCAAGCTGCTGTACGAGGAGATCCCCGAGGCCTCTCTGCCGGGGATCATCCTCGCCCTGGTCTCCCTGGCCTTCATGCCCTTCCTGGCCAGGATGAAGAACGACACCGGCAAACGCATCGGGAGCAGGGCGCTGATCGCGGACTCCAGGGAGACCCTGGCCTGCGCTTTCCTGTCCCTGGCCCTCCTCCTGGGGCTGGGAGCGAACTACCTCTTCGGCTTCTGGCAGGCCGATCCCATCGCCGGCATGGTCATCGTCGTCTTCCTCCTGCGCGAGGGCTTTGAGGTGTGGGAGGAGGCCGTTGAAGACGGTGACGATGAGGAGGATTAAAGCAGCTCCACGACAGGCAACGACTCGAGACGACTGCCGCCTTCCGGCAGCCCCCCCACCCCCTGGATATGAGCCAGCTCATTTACCATATATTGTCATGGGGCTATTATTTTGAATTGAAGGAGAAGACTGAAGGGCCGGAATGGGCCGGCCATAAAATGCCTTGTAAACGAGGAAACGAGCGAAGATCGGCTCTAAGGGAGACGATCGAGGAGATGAGGGAGTGCGGCTGCCGCGAAGGATGAAAGAGAGAAAGAGGCGGAGCCTCGAGGGCGGCGTCCTAAACAGGACTCGATAACGAGTTGAACCCTTGAGGTTTGAGGTCTGGAGTCTGAAACCTCGAGGTTCCGCGGCGCCAGGGATGAGCAGAATCCGCACTCTCCGTAAGACGACCCGAAGGGAGGTGTGAGAGATGGCTATCATGAGATGGAACGCATCGTTCCCGTCGCTGGTCAGGGAGTGGTTCCCGCGGAGCCTGCTGCTGGGAGACCTGGCCGAGTTCCGGCTCCCGGCTGCGCGTTATCTGCCCAGCATGGATGTGTACACCGACGGGGGTGATCTATTGATCAAGATGGAGCTTCCGGAGTTCAAGTCTGAAGAGGTGGAGATCGACCTCGAGGATTCCTGCCTGACCATCTCGGGCAGGCACGAGCATGAGGAGAAGATCGAGGAGAAGGACTATTACCGGAGAGAGCGCTATGCCGGCACCTTCACTCGCACCGTGCCGCTGCCGCGAGAGGTGAAGGAAGAGGACATCGCGGCCAACCTCAAGGACGGAGTCCTGGAAGTCCGCGTGGCGGGAGCCGTCGCCGGGGAGGTAACGGAAAAGAAGAAAATACCCATTGCCTCCTCGTAAGGGATGCTCGGGACTACGGCTCGCGATGGCTGGCGCGGACCTTCACAGGAAGGTCCGCGCTTTCCATTGTGGGTGCCCGCGTCGGAACTCGGAAGGCCCATCATCCAGGACGCAAGGCCCGCGGCCACGCCCCCGCTCGTTGCCCCTACCACAACAGCGATTTCGCGAAGCCCTCGTACATGCCCTCGGCCACCAGCTTGCCGGTGAGGGCGGAGAAGACGATGCCCCCGGGCCAGATGGCGTAGTGGCCGGCAAGGTAGAGGTTGTCGAGGGGCGTCTTGAACTGCGCGAAGCGACCGAAAAGCGGGGTCTGGTACATGTCGTAGGACCAGCCCATGATGGAGCCCTGCGGGTTCAGGGTGAAGCGGGAGAGCGTGCGCGGCGTCGCCAGCTCCTTGTATTCCAGCTTGTCGCGCAGGCCGGGCAGGACGTACTCCGTGTCCTCGATGACATCGTCCAGGACCCGTTCCTTCAATCTCCGGTAAGCGTCGTTGCGGGCCATGGGATCGGACGAGCCGGTGCCCCACCCGTTCATCCAGTCGTAGGGCACGGGGACCTGCACGATCATGGAGTTCTTGCCTTCCGGGGCCAGGCTCTTGTCGTGCATGGAGCACCAGCTGAGCATGGCCCAGCCCTTGCGGTGCAGGTCGGGGTCGTAGATGTCGCAGGGGACGTCGTACGTCCTCCAGTAGATGGTATGATGGGTCTTCATAGTCCTGGCCAGCTCCCCGTCGGACATGTCCAGGCCCAGGAAAGCGGTGATCACCGATACGCTCACCGGGCCGCTTTTTATCCTTTCCCGGAACTTCGCGGGCAGCAGTGAGGGTTCGATCATCTGCGTGACCAGCCGCTTGGGATTGCCGGTGTTCACGATCTTCTCCGCGCGGTACTGTTCGCCGTCTGCGGTCTCCACCCCCACGGCCGTGCTTCCCTCGCTCAGTATCCTGTCGACGGTGCAGGAGAGCCTTATCTCTCCGCCCTTCTCTTTGAACGAATCGGCCAGCATGTCCGCCAGTGCAACCAGGCCACCTTTGGGGTAGGTGTAGTCGTAGAGGAAGCTGTACCAGAAGGCATAGTACATGAAGAGCAGCATGTTCTTATCGCCGAATTCCCCGAAGAGGAAGGCCAGCCGCGGGTCGCGGAAGATCTCCCGCCCCTTCTCGCTGCCCGGCTTCCTCAGGGTCTCGGGCATGAGCTTGAGCATGGGGAAACCCACTTTGGACATCTTGGCCATGAGGCGGTACTTGTCGGCGCCCCGCGGCAGCAGCGGGAAGGGGGTGCCGCCCATGAGGTCCCTCATCATGTTGCATCCCGGCTCGATGAAATCGAACCACTTATCGATATCGGCCCCGGACTCCGGGAAGGCGCTCTTGAAGTCGCCCCGTATCTGCTCGAAGTCGCGCAGGACCACGTCGCAGTCGGGCGTCATCCAGCGCCAGTCCGCCTGGTCCCATTCGGCCGGATCGAAGATCCCCAGGTCCTCGAGGATGGGGAAGAGTATGCCCACGTTCTCCGTGGACTGCGAGCCGGCATCGAAGAAGAAGCCCTTGCGGCGGATGCCCTGGATGTTCCCCCCCACCATCTTGCCGTGCTCCAGGATCAGGACCTTCTTGCCCTTGCGCACCAGGTAGTTCCCGCAGACGAGGCCGGCCACGCCGGCGCCGATGATGACCACATCGTATCTGTTCCCGGCCATGCTAGTCCTCCTTCACCGCTGAGAGATATCAGCTGAAATCCTTCTCGATGAGGTCTCCCGCTACCACGCCCGAACCTATGGTGGGGGCGATGCCGCCTCCCAGGTGGGTGGAGGCCCCGGTGAGGTACAGGCCCTTCACCGCCCGCGAGCGCGTGCCCGGGCGGAAGGCCGCCGAGCAGGTGACGTCGCTCTGCAGTCCGTATACGGCGCCCCGGGGATGTCGCAGCATCCTCTCGAAGTCCTTGGGCGTGTTGACCCTGGCCGTCACCACGTGGTCGCGGAGATTGAGGCCGAAGTTCCGCTCCAGGACGTCGAGCTGCTTCTCAAGGTAGGGCTCCTTGATCACGTCCCAGTCGCCCTCCGAGGGCTCGTAGGGGGCGAAGGCGATCATGTTCAGGATGTGGTGCCCCTCCGGAGCCAGCGAGGGGTCGGCGTGGGTGGGCCAGGAGATGAGCCCGGCACCGAAAGCGGGTATGCGGTTGTTCAGGTACTCGTCGAACCAGATGCTGTTCATGTTGTCCAGGGTGGAGTAGGGGATGGTGTGATGGGCGTCGAGGTCGGGCCTGGTGTCCAGGCCCAGCATGATCATGGGCGAGGGCATGGAGACCTCGTAACTCTTGATGGCCCGCTTCGCCCAGGTGGGGAGGTTCTCCTCTCCCACCAGTTCGAGGTAGAGCGTCTTGGCGTTGATGTTCGAGACCACCATGCGCGACCTTATCTGGGTGCCGTCCTCCAGCTCGACGCCGCAGGCGCGCCTGCCGTCCAGAAGGACCCTCTTCACGGTGGCGTTGAACCTTATCTCTCCCCCGAAATCCTCGCAGGCCCTGGCGATGCCCTGGGGTATGGCGATCATGCCTCCCCGGGGATAGAAGACCCCCTCGTGCTCGGAATAGGCGAGGAAGGCCACGTATCCCGGGCAGAGGGCCGGAGGCAAGCCGATGAAGTAGGACTGCAGGCTCATGGAGGCCCTGACGGTGTCGTTTTTGAAGAAGCTGCACAGGGTGGACTCGAAATTGAGGACGAAATACTTCATGAACTTCATGAGGGCGGGGTTCTCCATGCCCACCTTCACCATGTTCCGCATGGTCGCCATGGGCTTGGCCATGACGTTGCCGAAGGCCTTCCTCACCGCTTCCGAGCTTACCTTCGCGAAGCGGTCCCAGGCCCGCGCATCCTCCTCCGACAGGCTCGCGATGACCTCGCGGGTCCCCGCGACATCCACGGGATAGGAGAAACGCCGCCCGTCGGCGGTGATGAAGCCGTAGATGGGGTCGATAGGTATGAAGTCGATAAAGTCGGAGGTCTTCTTTCCCATGCGCTCGAAGAGTTCATCGATGACCCATTCCAGCTCCACCACGCTGGCGCCGATGTCGAAACGGTAACCCTCGTGGTCGTAGGACGAGCAGCAGCCTCCCACCCGGGAGGTGTTCTCGCACACCAGGGTCTTTAACCCCTTCTGCGCCAGCATGGCGGCACAGGACAGTCCCCCGAGGCCCGCTCCTATCACGATGGCGTCGTAATCCATGGCCCTGCACTCTCCCTTCGCGACAGAGATCGAGTTCCTCAATTCACGATAGTAACACCGTGGATGAATATTAGCTAGCGCAATTGACTGTAAAGTCACAGCAACTCACCGCAAGGGGGAAGAAACGCGGTCTCACGCCTCTTTCGCGGGGATGGATCCAGCTCTACCGCGACCTGGCCTGGACGGGGGATCATCGGCATGAAGGCGAGCCCCAGGCGGGGGGCAGCTCCCTGCCGCGGGAATACGGTGTTAATATGGCAGGCCCGCCTGACGATAAAATGATGAAGGGCGAAATGCATGCAACTCCGGCGATCATCGCGTACACAAACCATAAGTTGCTATCCGGCTATCAGTCTTGCCTGGGTGAGGATATTGAAGGACGAGGACAGGTCGAAGGGCAAGTTCCTCTCCGAGTTGGAGGAACTGGTAGAGGACCGTACCCTGCAGCTTATGATGACCAATGAGAGGCTGCAGAACGAGATCGACGAGCGCATCCGCATCGAGGAGGAACTCCGCGCCCGCAACGCCGAGCTGGAGGCCTTCGCGCACACCATCTCCCATGATCTGCGCAGCACCGTTTCCGTGATCGAGGGTTACGCCCAGGTTGCGCTGGAGGGCAGGGACGAGCTGTTGCAGGAGTGCCTGGAGAAGATCGTCCACCTGGCCCACCGCATGGACGACTTCATCGCTTCGCTGCTCGCATATTCGGAGGCGGGCCGTCCGGAGGGGAAGCCGGAGGCGGTGGATCCCGGTGAGATCCTGAACGAGATTGTGGCGGAGAGGGAGGCCGAGATACGCGCCAGGAAGGTGAGGGTGAAGATAGAGGAAGGGTTGCCGGTAGTGCGGGTGGATCCCTTGAGGCTGCAGCAGGTCTATCGCAACCTGGTGGATAACGCGCTCAAGTATATGGGAGACAACCCCGAACCCGTGGTCGCTTGTGGCGCCGATGCGCGCGAGGGCGACGTGGTCTTTTATGTCGAGGACAACGGCATCGGCATCGAAGAGGGCGAGCATGCCAGGATCTTCGAGCCCTTCTGGCGGCTGAGTAGCGAATATCACCACGGACTGGGCATCGGCCTCTCCACGGTAAAGCGCGCGGTCGAAGGCTGGGGGGGAGAGGTGTGGGTGGAATCGGCTCCCGGAGAGGGCTCCACCTTCTTTTTCTCCGTCCCCATCGGTGGCGCCTCATCCCACCTGTGAGGCGACATGCCCCAAAGACTATATTCCAAGCCGAGGTCGGCGATGTGCAACCTTCTCCCCGGGGACGGACACGAAGAGGGCCACGAACAGGGCGACCATGACGCAGGCGGAGCCCGCGATCAGCAGCGCGGTCTGCACGGAAAGGGCATCGGAGAGGACCCCGAGCAGCATGCCCCCGAGGGGGAAGACGCCGATGTATGCCACCACCCACATGCTCGATACCCGCCCCTGTATACCGGGGCTGACGTTCCCCTGCAGGGCGGCCCCCGCCCCCGTGTTGCAGACGAGGAAGCTGCCCCCGGCGCCCGCGGCGAGGAGGCAGGAGAGCCAGTAGGTGCGCGAGAAGGAGAAAGCGATGAGGAAGAGCGCGGTGGAGAGCGCGCCCAAGCCCATCATCGTCTTGAGCCTGACCTTGTTCTTCAGCAGTGAGACGGCGGCCATGCCGGCGAGCGCCCCCAGTCCCGTCATGCCCATGAGGAGACCGTAGTAGCGGTCGTCCACCAGCAGGACCTGTGAGCAGACCGATGGGATCAGTACGATGAAGGAGAAGCCGAAGAAGGAGAGGCCCGCTACGGTGGCGAGCACCCTGGCGATCCAGGGGTCCTCGCGCACGTATCTGAAGCCAGCGACGACGCTCCGCCCCATGCCCTCACGGCGCGGCTCGGGCGGCGGCAGCTCGGCTCCGGAGAGCATGATGAGGAGCATGAAAGCGCCGAAGGTAAGGGCGTTCAGGTAGAAGGGCACGTAGTCGCTGGTGGCCACGAGAAGCAGCCCGGCGATTATCGGCCCGATGAAGCGGGCCAGGTTGAACTGCACGTTGTTCAGGGTCACCGCGCTCAGGATGTTCTCCCGGGTCACCAGAAAGGGGATGGTGGATACCCAGGCGGAGACGAAGATGGCGTAGGCCACGCCCGAGATCCCCAGAAAGACGATGAGCGTGAGGTCGTGGATTGAGGTGTGGATGCACACTCCGATCATGATGGAACAGAGCATCATCACCGCCTGGCAGGCCAGGATGAGCCGCCTCCGGTCTAGGCGGTCGGAGATGGCTCCCGCGAAAAGGCCCAGGAAGAGGCAGGGTATCCAGGAGACCATGTTGGTGAAACCGACCAGGGAATCACTGCCTTCCGCCCTCACGAACCAGAGGACGGCGGTCATCTGCAGCCAGCTGCCCACGCTCGAGATGAAAGCTCCGGACCAGTACATGCGGAAACCGCGGGACGAAAGGGCGCTCAGGACGCCGTGCCGCAGTTCTTGCTCTGCGTTCCCGCCGCCCGACATGATGTCCCGCTGCCGCCTGGACCGCATCTGCCGCAGTGTCTCCTCTCGCTGTCCTCCCATGGACGCCCCGTACCATACTACCCCCTGCCGGGGCCGCCTGTAACGTTTCGCATCTTCCACGGGCCGGAAACGTTAGAGAGCCGTGCTTCCAGTGCGCGAGGTGCGGCCGCAAATAGGGATAGGCATGTCAGGGGTCGGAGGAGGAGGGGTTTCGATGGCGGATGTCACGGCTGCCGGTCCGCCGTCTCCATGTAGACCTGGCCGAAGACGGCGGCGTTCACCGACTCCTTGGTGGACCAGTAACCGGGCGACGTACCCTCCCCGTTGGGACGCTCGGAGCCGGTGCGGAAGGCCTGCGCCGCCAGGTCCAGCAGGTCGTCGCCTCCGCCGTAGAGGTAGGCGTAGGTGAGGCAGTCGGCGGAGAGGAGGTGCCAGTTGCAGAGGTTGACCACCCCGAAGGTCTCGTCCGCCACTCCCGCATAGCTCCAGGCGTAAGGAAAACCCTGGTAGCCCTCGGCGCCCGTTCGCCAGCACTGCTCAACCTCGTGCCGCACCAGGTTCACCAGGTAGCCAGCCAGGTTCCCGGTGTCGGGCAGTCCCGACGCCGCCAGCAGGTCCAGGTGGCGCCCCAGGGAGAAGGTGAACATATCCAGAGAGAAGATGGACGTGCCCCCGCCGGCGCCCGCCTGGGGGGAGGCCAGGAAGGGATCGGCGGCACGGTGGGAGTTCGCGATGATCCAGTCGGCGGTGGCCAGGTACTTGCCGTCGCCGCTGGCCGCGTAGGCCTCGCCCATGACGCGCAGGCCGTTGGCGAAGGGGCGGAAGGAATCGCTGCCGTAGTCGTTGTAACCGTCGGCCCAGCCCTCGCCGTTGCCCCTGCCGTAACTGTTCTCGTAACGGTAGCGCATGTTCTCGATGACCTCGAAGGCGGCCTCCCGGGACTCCTCGTAGCCGGTGAGGTAGTAGTGCAGCAACCCACCAGACACCGCGAAACAGAGGTCGGGATGGGGAGCGCCGTAGTTACGGTGGGGGTTCGAGTCGCCCGGCTCGTCGTGGTAGGAGTGGCCGAAGTAGCCCCCGTCCGACCAGTGGTCGATGCCGCCCTCGTAGTGGAGCACGTCCTCGTCGGCCACGTGGCGGCAGGCGGGTACGGCCAGCTCCCACCAGCGGTAGTCGCCGGTGCGCAGGAACTGCAGCAGCATGCCGTAGTCGAAGTCGTACTTGAGGTTCATCTGGCCGGAAGGCGTCTCGTAATCCAGCGGCACGTCCCCGTAGTCGCACCAGCCGTAGAAGTCGTTCTCCTCGATACTGCGCAGGAGCGAGTTGCCGGTGGTGCCGATGGAGGCGTCGAAGGCGGCGCGGTTCTGGTCCTCGTAGGCGGAGAAGGCGGTATCGGAGCCGCGCACCGCCATCCTTCCCAGGGCCCCGCTGCGGGCGTACCATGCGGGGGCGGCCAGGGCGAAGAGGGGCGCGTTCATGGCGGCCATGGTGCCGGCCACTCCCGCCTCGGCGGCGCTGCCGGCATGGAAGTAGAGGAGGACCTCGTGGGTTTTGTGCTCGCCCGGGCGGAAGCGGAAGTCCCCGCCGTACTCCTCCGGGAAGATGGCCAGGCGGATATAGTCCCCTTCCGCATACAGGCCCTTGGGGTGGTTTTGCCAGAACCCCCGCAAGGCCATGGCCAGCCCCTTGCCGCCGCCGGACAGGTCCAGCCAGGGCTGGGCGCGGTCGCCACCGGCTATCTCCGTGCCGCCGCGCCGGGCCTTCCATCCCCTGAAAGAGACGTAGGACTGCGGCCGCGGCGTATGTCCGCGGTGCACGTCCCACCAGGCGGACCCCGAGGAGTCCTGGTAGAGGGAGAGGCCGCTCCCGGGGCCTGAAAAAGCCTCCTTTCCCTCCTCGCCGGGGTCCAGGGTGGCGGTGGGCGAGGGTCCCAAGTCCGGGTACAGTTCGAGATCCAGGCCGGAAAAAGCCCGGCTGCCCGGACAACCGATGTCCCAGCACTGGGGCTGACCCATGGCGTCTGGCTGGGTGGCCTCGTGGTTCTCCAGGGTGTAGAGGACCCGGACGCGGGGAGAGCCGGCATAAAAATGGATGCGGGCCGTATAGTCCAGCAGGGTGCCTCCACCGGAGAAGGCGTGGCTTCCCCGCGCCGTCACCGTCGCCCGCAGCGGTCCGGCGTCTTCGACGGAGAGCTGGGCGGGGGGAGAGAGGCTGGAGCGGAAATCGCGGCCGCCCGAGGATATGGTGAAGCCGTTCTCCTGTGAGGGCGCCAGCAGCGTCCCTGCCCCCGCGAGCTCGACGCTCTCGAAGAGGTCGAAGCCGCCGCGGCCGAGGCGGAAGGTCGCCGCGCCTGTGTCCACGGTGATCCCGGTGGCGTCCTCCATGACATCTATGTGCGGCTGGCTGGAGGGGCGGACCGCGGCCGTCCGCGCTCCCGGCCGCCGCAGGTAATAGGTGGACTCACCGCCCGCCGCGACGCTGGCCGGGAAATCCAGCAACACCCACCTGGCCGGCTTCGAGGTGTCTTCTGGAGCGCCGCCCCAGCGGGCGGTCACCTCCACCTGGCAGGGGACGGGTGAACCGTCGGTGTTGTACAGCCCGATGTCACCGGCCGTGAAAACGGCCATATCGCGGGGAATGGGAACGCCGGAGGTGGTGATCTCACCGTTCCTCGCGACCCCCGCCGTCTCCTTGACGCGCAGCTCCACGTCCCCCGGTTCCACGGCCGGGGTCGTGGCCCCCTCCGCCAGGTACCACACCGGCGCGGGGGAGGTCACCCCCACCGAGTCGTGCCCCCCCGCGCGCCCGTTCCAGTACATGGCCCGCTCGCACACCACCCCGCCGCCCGTGCTGGTGACGGTGGTGGAGACGTCGTAGGTGTCCACGTAGCGGTCGAGGCTGAAGGTACTGCGGGAGCCGCCCGCCACCTCCAACCCCTGCAGTTCCGCTGGCCTGATCTCGCCAGCGGCGGTGTTGAGGGCGAAGTCGACACTCACCGCTTCTTTCCCGGGGTTCTGCACCAGCACCCAGGTCTCGAACTCGCCGGCGGTGGCCCCCTCCGCCAGGTACCACACCGGCGCGGGGGAGGTCACCCCCACCGAGTCGTGCCCCCCCGCGCGCCCGTTCCAGTACATGGCCCGCTCGCACACCACCCCGCCGCCCGTGCTGGTGACGG
>JBFLWJ010000009.1:0-54049 GCA_040757835.1 Actinomycetota bacterium | reverse complement strand
CCAGGTCTCGAACTCGCCGGCGGTGGCCCCCTCCGCCAGGTACCACACCGGCGCGGGGGAGGTCACCCCCACCGAGTCGTGCCCCCCCGCGCGCCCGTTCCAGTACATGGCCCGCTCGCACACCACCTCGCCGTCCGTGGCCTCGACCCGGGTGGAGACATGATAGGTATGCACGTATGCGTGAAGGGGGATGCTTCTTCTGCCCCCCGCGGCTATCTCCACGTCCTGCAGCTCCGGGATGACCTTCTCGCCCTCCCCGGTGTTCAGGGCCAGGTTGACGTGGACCGCCCTGTCCCCCGGGTTCTGCACCAGCACCCAGGTCTCGAACCCCTCGCCGGCGGCCGCTCGCGGGGTGGGGTTGGAGGCGAGTTTGCCGAGCACCGCGACCTCGTCGTCCCGGCCGAGCTGCCTGGAGATACCGAAGACGAGCAGGAGCGACAGGAGCAGGCAGAGGACCGCAATGGCGGTGATGCGCGTGACCCTGACACTCCTCCCCCGCTGGTCCATACGCCATCTGTCCATGGCAGACACCTGCACTCCGCCCGCGAGATGCGGCTAAGCGTGGTCGTTCGTTTCCCTAAGTATAAACGCCGGGGCTGTTCATATATTGCAGCAAGGGTCGCAAGTGATGGGAAATGGGAGCCAGGCCTTCAACCCCTCACCTGCGGCTCGGAACATAACGCCTGATCCCACCCTACAAGGACGGATCGTTACATGGGAGGGAGATATGGCAATAGGGTCAGGTCGCGCGTTTCCGGTTCCTCCCGGCGTCCAGCACCACCTCGAAGAGCTCCCTCGAGGTGTACGTGGGCCGCCATCCCAGCTCGCGCACGATCTTGTCGTTGCTCCCCACCATGGAATGGCGGAACATGTTTATCCAGTGGGAGGAGACGGGGGAGAGCCCCAGGCGGTAGGACAGGTCGGCCAGGCTGCAGGCGAGGTCCGCCGGGATGGCTGGCGCGATCATGCCCGCCCTCCGTTTCATCTCGGAGAAAGCTATGGTGTCATCGCTGGTGACGTGGAATATGCCACGCGCCCGGTGTTTCAGCACCAGCCGCACGGCCTCGGCCAGGTCGTCCTCGTGGATGTACTGGGTGTGCGGGTCCGACCCGCGCAGGCTCAGGGCCAGCTTACGGCCGAAGAGCCATGTGATGGTGTTGTCCAGGCGCTCGCCGACGATGACGCAAGGCCGCAGGATGGTCACCTCCAGCTCGGGGTGCTGACGGCAGAGGTCATCGAGGTAGTGCTCGATCTCCGCTTTACCGTAGGAGTAGTAGCAACGCCGGTCGCCGCGGGGATAGTCCTCCTCGCGCAGGGGGAAAGGGTTGTCGGGATGGGCTCCGAAGGCGGCCATGCTCGAGAGCTGGATCAGCCACGGGGTCCCCGTGTCCAGGCAGGCGTGGAAGACGTTCTTGGAGCCGTTGATGTTGATGTCGTGGGTCTTCTCCTTGTCCCTGATCTCGTTGAGGACGTAGGCCATGTGCAGCGCGGCGTCGCAGCCGCGCATGGCCTCCCTGATGCCAGCGTGGTCACGGACGTCCACCTCGCGGAAGCCGAGCTTGGCCGACTCGACCGCCGGGGGGCGGATATCGACTCCGACGACGCTTTCTATGGCCGGATCGTCCTCCAGGGACCGCAGCACTACGGTCCCCAGATAGCCCGAGATGCCGGTGACGAAAAGACGCATGGCGACACCTCCATTCTCTATTTCGGCAAGGATTGTAACAGAGTCCAGTGGAAATACCAATACTAATATTGACCATACGTTCACTACAACTTTTTAATATGGCGGAGGAAGGGAGCCATTCCCTTTCCGCGGCTGTTAATGGCCGTCGGGTTGGGTTAGAATCGACAGCAGGCCGCCCGGGCGGCAACACCGGCGGCCGCCGCGGCAAAGGCGATACCGGAGAGGAAAGAGATGGAGATCCTGTTCGTCTGCAAGACGCTGCCCCACGCCAGGGTCATCGGCGGCCCGGTCATCATCTATAACCGCGTGCGCATCCTCTCGCAGCGGCACGACGTATCCCTGCTCTGTTTCGTATCGCCGGAGGAGCGCGAGCATGCCGACACGGTAGCCCGCTTCTGCCGGGATTTCCAGGGCGTGCCCATGCCCTCGTACGGCGGCCGCTTCCGCAAGGCCCGGGACTGGCTCCTCTCCCCCGTGCCGGTGTATTTCCTCAACAACTACTCCGGGGAGATGTACGGAAGGCTGCGGGAGATGGTGGGGCGTTCCCGCTACGACGTGGTCATCAGCGAGTATTCCATGGTGGCCCAGTACCTGTACCGCAACCCCGACCTGGCGGGGATGAAGAGGGTGATGTCGGTGCACGAATGCTACTACCTGGCCCGCCGCAAGGCCTGGCAGGTGCAGGGCTTCTCGCGGGAGGGGCTTTCGGCCCTCTTCAACCTCAAGGGCCTCAGGAGGTTCGAGTTCGAGATGTACGCGGACGCGGACCGGGTGCTGGTACTCACCCCCGAGGGAAGGCGGGAGCTGCTGGACATCCGGCCCGACCTGGACATCTCGGTTGTCCCGCACGGCGTCGACGTTGACTTTTTCCACGATTCCGGTGCATCCACCAGGGAGCAGGCGGTGATGTTCCTGGGTAATTACCCCCACGACCCCAACCGGGACGCGGTGCTATACTTCCACGAGAACATATGGTCCCGGGTGAAGCGTGAGGTGCCGGAGGCGCTCTTCTACGTTGTGGGCAAGGACCCAACGCGCGACCTGCTGGAGCTGGCGCGTTCCGACCCCTCGGTGGTGGTGACCGGCACCGTGGACGATGTGCGCCCCTATTTCGAGCGGGCCAGGGTCTTCGTCAACCCCGTGCGCATCGGCGGCGGGTTCCGCGGCAAGATCCTCGAGGCCATGTCCATGGGATTGCCCATCGTCACCACCTCCCTGGGCGCCGAGGGCGTCAACGCCGAAGACGGCAGGGACATGATAGTAGCGGACGGTCCGGCGGACTTCGCCGCCGCCACGGTGCGCCTGCTGCGCGACGAAGGCCTGTGCGAGAGCCTGGGGACGCGGGCACGCGGCGTGGCGCTGGAAAACTTCTCCTGGGAAAAAGGCGTCAGCGACCTCGAACAGGTCCTACTCGACGTCATCAACCGCTGAGCCGCCCAAGGTCTTCTTCGAGGACGTCGAGGAGGTAGGCGACGAGCCTGGGCCCATACCCCATCTCTGCGTGGCCGAAATCGCTGAAGGTCTTTAGGCGGCAACCGTCCCCGGCGCGGCGCTTCAGTTCCCTTGCCTGCTCCACCTCGAAGACGAAGTCGTCCTCGCCGTGGACGATGGTCAGCGGCTGTGGCGGGATGAGGTGCACGAGGTCCGCCGGCGCGGCTTGCAGTTTCCAGGACCTGTCGACCTTGACGCCGTATCGCCTGGCGCCAAGGGCTCTGCCCACCGGATTGCCCATGGTCAGGCGGATGAGGCGGGCACCGGGGGCGCGGCAGGTGCCCAGATCGGCCGGGACGCTGATGGCCGTCACCGAGTCCAGCCCCCCGTAGAAGGCGGCGTACCTTATGGCCACCATCCCCCCCATGGAGAACCCGACGGTGGCGATGGCGTGGTTGCCGTCGTTCCGCGCCATCTCGATCACCGCCGCGAGGTCGCCTGTCTCCAGGTAACCGAAGGTCGACCGGCCGGGGGAGAGACCGTGGCCGCGAAAATCGAAACAATATACGGTGTAGAGCTGGGAGAGGTCCTGGGCCAGGGCCACGAAGTCACGGATGTTCTTGTTGCCCCCGAAGCCATGGCACAGCACCACCGCCCGCCGCGGCTCCCGGCCCATACGCATGCAGTGCAGCTGCATGCCGTCCCCGGTGGTGACGGAACGGGGCAGCGTTGAAACGGTGTAGGCGGCGAACATGACCCCGCTGGGGAGGTCCCGGTTTACGGACTCGTCCAGTCGCCGGTCCAAGAGCATCGCCCTCCTCCGTGCTCGCCATCCATATTAAACGAAACGCGGTTTCGCTATCCATCGCCGGGGGATCCCGCCATGGCCGGATGCGCGGCTTCGGTGGCGATGGTGCTAAAGTAGAGGGGACGAGGCGGACTACGGTAGGAGGAGATCATGCGCGGCAGGATGTGGGGAAGGGCGTCGATCGCGGCCTGCGCGCTGCTGGCCGGGGTCCTGCTCCTCGCCCCGCTCGGGTGCGGTGGAGGAGCCGCGGACGGCGGAGCGTCCCGGGATACCTCGCACGGTGAGGATGGATGGTCCTGGACGGGCGAGGAGGCGGAGGAGGAGAACGGGGGGGAGACCCCCGCGCCGGCGGACCGCACCATCTACATGTGCGGGCGCTCGGTGCTCGGGGGATGGTTCGACCACTGGGGGTGGGACTACGATCCCATGAACCCGGTGCGCTTCGACGGCCACTACCTCGTCTACCGGGAGATGGACGTCCCGCCCGGCATCGCGGACACCGCGGCGGATGCCGCCCGCGCTGCGGCCGGCGCGGGTGTCCGGACCATGTTCTTTAAGCTCTGCTTCGCGGATTTTACGGGCGGTGACGAGGACAGCGCGCGAGAGAACCTGCGGGTCAACCAGGGGATCATACGGGACGTCGTGGAGAGCGCGGTGGAGGAGGAAGGCCTCACCCTTATCCTCGGCAACGCCCTGCCCATGGTGCGGGAATATACGGATGAATGGCTGGTCTGGAACCACCGCGAGTACAACCGTTTCCTGGAAGAGCTGGCGGTGGACTACGGCGGCAGGGTGATCATCCTCGATCTCTACGGCACCCTCGCGGCGCCCGAAGGGTGGTTGCTGCCGCGGTACGCCTCCGACCCCTACGACTCCCACTTGAGCGGCGCCGCTTACGACGCGCTGGACTCGGAGCTGGAGGAGGTCCTGGGCGGCTGACGGCGACCGGCGAGGCGCCTTTGGGACGCGGCGCCCGCCACTGGCCCGGCGCCCATCACGGCCCAGAGTAGATGACTTCCTCGTTGCGTTCCAGGAACGCCGGCAATCCCATGTGGCCCCAGAAATCCTCCACGAAACGCCCTTCTATCATGCCGCTCTGCAGGCCCTCGATGAAAAGGGCGACCCTGTCCACATCCTCGAACTCCGTGAGGGTATCGGCGATGGCGGCGAGCGCCAGCCCCTCGCCGGAGGCGCTCACGCCCACCTGGTTGGCGTCGGTGAGGATCTCCTTGCTCACGTTCACCGTGCATATCCCTCCGGCCACATCGATGTCCAGCACCTTGACCGTATCGGGGAGCACGGGGTACAGCTGCGTACCCTCCGCCGGCCCCTTGATGAGCTGCTCCATGGCGGTGAGGTAGGGATCGGTGGCCCCGATCACCGTCGTCTGCGTGGGATAGAGCCAGTCCTGGTTGCCCGAGGGGCGGCGGAAGTACAGCGTGACGGTGACGCTGTCGCCGGAGGTCCCGCCCCCGTCCGCCGCCGTCTCCTCCTCTTCCGGTGCCGCGGGCGGCTCGACCTTGTCGCAGCCCCACACGCACAGTCCCGAGAGCAGGAACAGTGACAGCAGGGCCGCCAGCATGGCGGCGCGGACGGTTGTGCGATACATGGACATCAACTCCTTATATGTAGAGACCGATGCGGCCGGCGCCCGGTTCCATCTCGCCTCCGACTAGATTATTGGCGCTGCAAGCCCCCATTTCCTGCCGCCGGCGGGCACGGCCGGCCTCCCTGCTCCGCATACTTGAAGGATGAGCGGGAAGTATGAAAGAATATGCACGCTCGCCCGTTTCAGGGCGGCCAGAGGAGGCAATAACGTATGTTGGTCGATCTGCACGTGCACACCGCGGTGTCCTCGCCGTGTTCCCAGATAGACCCGCGGCTCCTGATCGAGGTGGCTTCCCGCATAGGCCTGGACGCCCTCTGCGTTACCGAGCACGAGGAGCTGGAGGGGGCCGAGGTGGCCCGGCGGTACGGAGCGGAGGCGGGATATCCCGTCTTCCGGGGGGTGGAGGTATATACGGAGTTCGGGGACATGCTCGTCTTCGGGCTCTACCGGCCCAGTTATCCCCTCACCACCCCCTTCGGTGAGCTGCTGGCCGAGGTGAGGGAGGTGGGCGGCGCCATCATCCCCGCCCACCCCTGCCGCGGCTCGCGAGGTTTCCACGACCTCCTGGGAGAGGAGGGGGCGGAGGCCCTCCTGGTCAATATTGACGCCATCGAGACCCGCAACGGCGGCACCAGCCCGGAGTCCAACCAGTCGGCGCAGGCCTATGCCGAGAGATACGGCATCCCGGGGGTGGGGGGGAGCGACGCGCATTTCCTCATGCAACTGGGGCGCTGCCTCACCGTCTTCGAGCGCGATGTGACGAGCGAAGCGGAACTGGTGGAGGAGATCAAGGCGGGCAGGTGCCGGGCCGCATACGCCGCGGAGGTCGAGAGCCTGAAGATGTCCGCGATGTGGGGGTAGAAGTGATCATCGACCTGCATGTCCATACCAACCTGGGCTCGATCTGCTCGCAACTCGGGCCGGATGAACTGCTGGAAAAGGCGCAGCAGATGGGCATAGACGCCATATGCGTGACGGAACACCACTCCCACCGCGGTGCCAACAAGATGGTGGAGTATGCGGCCGCCAGCGGCTATCCCGTCTTCCGTGGCGTGGAGATATACACGGAACTGGGCGACATGCTCGTCTACGGTATGAAGAGGGATACGCGTTATCACCTCACCACCTTCGAGGAGTTGAAGGAGATGGCGGAGAAGGACGGCGCGGTGATCGTCCCCGCCCATCCCTGCCGCGGCTGGGGCCGCAAGCACAAGCACGCCCATGTCTTCCCGCGCGAGCTCGTCGGCCACGTCGCGGCCATCGAGACCCTCAACGGCGCCAATACCCTGAGCAGCAACGAGGCCGCCGTAGCCATCGCCGAGGAGTGCGGCCTGCGGGGGACCGGGGGGAGCGACGCCCACGCCATCTGGCAGGTGGGGAAGTGCGTCACCGTCTTCGAAAAGGATATCTCCAGCGAGGAGGAACTGGTCGCCGAGCTGCGCGCGGGCAGGTTCACCGCCGCCTACTTCGATGACCTGCGCAGACAAGAGGAAGGCGGCGCCTGATCACTTCCCCTTGGTGATGCGGAAACGGCACCGGTCGTCTCCGCGCGGCAGGGACTCCAGCACCTCTATCTTGAAATCTCCTCCCAGGTGGGAGACCAGCCCGGCGAACTCGTATCTGGAGCAGCACTCCTCGCAGTCGATGCCGATATGCTTGAAGTACCAGTCGTACCAGGGGTCCCTGCGGATGGTCAGGTACCCCGCGTCGCCTTCTATCTCGGCGTAGATCTGCTTCAGCTTGGGGAGATAGGCCAGGGACTCGTTGTTGAGCAGCAGCAACAGGTACATGGCGTCCTCGATGGTGGGCTTGAGGCGGTAGACCTTCACCAGGCGTTTGCCGGCGCTCCACCCCACACCGTGCATGGCCGCGTTGATCAGCCCCTGCAACTGCTCCCGGGAAAGGCTGGATGCGGCGTACTGGGCGATGTCGTTGAATACCCCCATGAGGGCGGCGTAGAGGGTGCGGTACTTGTCGTCGACGGACATGGACGGGCAGACCATCATCTCCACTTGCTCATCACCTCCCGGAAGACTATTCTAACACCCGCCCGCTTGTTTTGGATAAGGGGAATCGCCCCTCCATTCGTGGCTCCCGGCTTGACACCGGCGAGGCAGTGGGGTTATGGGATAAGTGGCGGCGGTCCCGAGCCGGCTATCCGTGACACCAGGCTTTGCCCCCCGGAAAGCATGCCAGGGGCGCAAGCAGCCGGTCCTCACTCCTTGAAGGTGATGTTCTCCTTGAGGAAGTCGATGGTCTTGGGGTTACTGTTCAGGCCCTCGACGAGGATGAAGAAAGCGGTGTCTCCCTTGATGATCCACAGGATGTCGATGTACAAGGTTGGGGTGTTGAAACCCGATGCGGTCATGGCCATGTGAAGCGTGGCATCTCCGGTAGCCAACCGCTCGACCTCGTAGAGAGCGACTTCCGACGATATGATGCCGCTCATGGCGATCTCGGCTCTCAGCTCCTCGATCCATTCATCCTGGTTTTCATAGTACCATTCCTCCACTGCCTCGGGATCGCCGGAGGGAGGTGCATCCGTGCTCAGGGTTACGGGTATGTCACGCCTGGCGACGAAGATGAAATTGGACTCACTCGCATCTGTGAAGACGTAATCGACCTCGACGTCCTCGGTATCCGAGCTCGACTCCACGGCCTCCTTCAGTTCGTCGACCAGGTCGTCGCTGGCGGGCTCGAACCCCGGGGGTGTGGGGACCTCGATGCTGTAATATTCGCTGCGCAGCAGGAAATAGGCGCCGACGCCTAGGGCTACCAGTAGAACCAACACCAGGGCCATCACCACCACCCTGGCGGTGACAGGCCCCTTGCCGGCGGCGGGGGGCGGCCGGTAGCCGGGCGCATAAGCCCCCGGGGGCGGTGGTTGATAGCTCACCTCCCCGACGGGGGAAGGCGGGGCGGCCTGCTGAGCGGGCGGGACGGCGCCCGTGGGCACGTACCGTGCCTGGATGGCCTCGTCCGGCGCCGGGGGTTCGACCGCGCCGGCGTCCGGCGCGAACGGGTATTCGCAGAGATAGCACCACGCGGCGCGATCGGCGTTATCGGCTCCGCACCTGGGGCATTTCACCCGTACACCTCCGATACTTCCGCTTGCGACTGCGCTATCTATTCTTCGTCAAGCAGGTCAAACACCTTTATGTCGCGGGGGAGAAGGCGATCCCGGCGCCGGGACCGCGGCGTCCCCGTGGAGGTCGTGCGGAAACAGGTGCGGCACCGGCTTGAGGAGGGGCTACGCCGCGGCCCTCAATAGCGCGTGATGTGCTGCTCGCAGAGGCCGAAGAGGTCCTTCACCTCCACCGTCTCTCCCCGGGGGCCGAGCTCTCCCCGGAAGAGCCCGAAGGGCTGGTGGAAATCGGAGAGGATGGGGCCCAGGCGGATGCGCTCGGCCCTCTCCCCCCGGGGGCGGAAGTCCACGTCCACCAGGCCGTCGGTGGTGTTGATGAACCAGGGGCCGAGGATGTCGTCCTCGCTGTAGCCGAAGCGGGCGGCCCCGGTGAGGTGGATCTTGCCGTCCACCCAGTAACAGTTCTCGCTGTAGTTCTCGTCATCGGCGATGATGTTATGGCAGAGGTTGGCGGCTATGAGCTTCCCTTCGCTGAACCCGCCGAAGCACAGCCACTTCCAGAAGCTCCGGTAGGGGTAGAAGGCCTTCTGCTCGTCGAGAAGGCAGACATCACGCGCGGGGTCCAGCTCGATGGTCTCGTTCCCCACGCTCATCTTACCCTCCACCGGGCACGCGGCCTTGTGGGTGTAGAGGGGCCGGTTGGGGGAGAAGGGGCTTACCACCACCAGGGGCTGGTACCTGCCCAAGTCCTCCAGCATGCGGAACTCCCCGGCGATGGCCGGGAGCTTGGCCGTCTGCGCGGCGTCCACGCGCACGCGGTGATAGCCTTCCTCCAGGCGGTTCTCGAAGCCGAGCGAGTACCCCCTGGCGGTGAAGGAGCATTCCCCCCTCCACATGGTCTCGGCCACCTTCGCTTTCGGCCCGGGCGCCTGGCGGGAGTGTTCCTGCATGCCGCCGCCCTCGCGGTCGTAGTGATACACGAAGGAGATGCTCATGAGCTGCGCGTTGAAGATGACCATACCGAAATAGTGGCGGGGGTGGACCACCCCGTAATGCTGCCATTCCTTCAGCCTGAAGCGGGCCAGGCCGCCCAGGGCTTTTGTCCCCGCGCGGAAGATCTCCGTCCCGTCCAGGTTGAGTTCCCGGAACGGTTCCGAGAATGCACCGAACTCCACAACCCTGCCGTCCTCCACGAGGCGCGGCGGGGTCTTCCTTATCGTGCGCAAGGCTCCTCCTTTCCCCGCGTGACTCTTTCCCATCCATTCTATATCTTTTGCAACCGGCTGAGGTGCCGGCGCTGCGAGCGGGGAAAGGGAGCCCCGGCCGCCGCTGTTTACCTCCCCCCCCGTCCGGGGGATAATCAAACACGCGGGCAAGGGTTTATGCGTATCATGGAGGGCAACAGGCGGGATCCGGGAACGAGGAAGAGGGAGGGATGACGTTGATCACCGCGTTTCAGCACGTGGGCATGGGGGTGCACGACACCGACCGCACCTACGGTTTCTACCGCAGGCTCATGGGGTTCCGGGTCAAGCTGAGCGACCAGACAAGCTACCTCGAGGAGATGGCGCCCATCGTCGGGGCCGTAGTCGAGATGCGGGCGCTCATGGCCATGAACGCATTGGGCGGGGCGGCCATCGAGCTTATCGAGCACACCTCCACGCGTCCCCTGGAGCCGCCGGAACCCGTGCAGTGGGGCGACCTGGGCTACATGGAGCTGGGGCTCAAGGCCTTCAACCTGGACCAGCTCTACCTCGACCTCAAGCGCAAGGGGGTGGAATTCCTCACCCCGGTGCGGTCCATGGAGCTTAGCACGGGGGGGAGGGAACGCTACGCCTACCTGCGGGACCCCGACGGCCTGCTGCTGCAGCTGGTGGAGGAGAAAGGCGGAAAGAGGCCCGCGGTCGGTGGGGTGAGGCACGTGGGCATAGGCGTCGGCGACATGGAGAAAGCCAGGGCTTTCTACCGCGACGTGCTCGGTTACGCCGACGTCATGCACGAGTTCAGGGGGCGCGTGCCCGAGCTGGACGAGGTCACCGGGGGCAAGGAGATGGAACTGGCCGTGCTGGGACACCGGGCCGAGGGCGAGAGCGCCATGCCCCTGCTGGAGCGGGCCATCGTGAAACTCGTCCATACGCCCAGATACAAGGGCAAGGTCATCTACGAGGGGCGCAGGTGGGGCGATATCGGGCTCATGGAGATGGCCTTCGATGTCAGCGACCTGGCCGGCACGGTCAACGGCCTTATCGCGAAGGGGGCGGAGATATATCATCCGCCTACTTTCGTGGACATGGGCTCGGGCACCGCCGGCAATTTCTCCTACATCAAGGACCCCGAAGGCAACGTGGTGGAGATGGTCGCGGTGGAGAAGGTCCTGCACATGCCGCCTAAGGTGGTTAAGCCGGTGCTGGGGTTCCTGCTCAGGGCAGCCAGCGCCATGCGGATACTTTGAAGGACCGATCATAGACGGGGAGGAAGGAGGCACGGAACATGGAAATACCCGAGGACCTGCAGCGGGCCGCGGACTTCCACGGCCATCTCTGCCCGGGGCTGACCATCGGATACCGCGCTTCGCTGGCGGCCATGGAGCGCATGGGCATCGCCCGCGCTTACGACGAGGAGCTGGTGTGCGTGGTGGAGAACGACTCATGCAGCGTGGACGCGGTGCAGTTCCTCACCGGCTGCACCTTCGGCAAGGGCAACCTCGTCTTCAGGGACCACGGCAAACAGGTCTTCACCTTCGCCTCGCGGCAGCGGCCGGGCAGGGCGGTACGCGTGAGCCTCAAGGCCGGCGCCATCCCGCCCCCGGGGGAGGACGTGGACCCGGCCGCCCGCCGGGAGCAGGCCCTGCGCACCATGGTAACGGCCCCCCTGGAGCAGTTGTTCTTCATCGACGAGATAGACTTCGAGCTGCCGGACGAGGCGCGCATCCACGCCTCCGTGCTCTGCGACAAGTGCGGCGAGCTGACCATGGAGACGAGGATAGTTGAGGATGGCGGACGCCGTCTCTGCATCCCCTGCTCCCGGGGCTGGACCCCCCCACCCCACTAGACGTTAATGGGGTCAGGTCTTGTTTTTTGGATTCCGGAGCTATGATTCCATTTCTGAATGCGCTGCATGATGGGGTATTATCTACCAATTAATGGCAATAGATACCGGGGTATCCAAAAAACAAGACCTGACCCCTTAAACGGATTAAGCGGGGCGGGCTGACCGGCGGATCATGGATCGGGGCGTTGCTCGATCTCAGGATTGCTCTCGGGTTCTGAGGTCTCTCTGGCAAGGCGTCTTGCATCCTGATCATGCCAATGCCGCAGCACCCTGTATACCAGGGTTTCGGCAAGATTCCGAGTGGGGAGCCCTCTCATATCAAGAACGACCACATAGGCGGCATTGGCGATCATCATGCACGCAAGTACCGGAAGTATATAAACCGCAAGCGCGATGAAGGGATTGGGCGCCCTCCCGACATCGGGACTGGAGAGGGCGAGCAGCAGACTGGCGACAACACTCAAGGCAGCCACAATAATCTGGATGATCACGGGAAGGCCTTTACGGGACAGGACCAAACAAGCTCCTTTCATAACCCCGCTACGCGACGATGATGCGGCTGCGCTCGCGCCAGTCCTCGTCCAGTGTCCCATGGAAGACCCGCCTGGCCGGGCCGCGGGTCACGATGTCGCCCGCCGTGGTGACCTCCACCTCCATGAGGCCGCCCGGCTGCTGTACGTGGACCTTCCGCTTGCACCTGCGGGTGCGCAGGGCGGCGGCCACCGCTGCGGAGGCGCCGGTTGCGCTGGCCATGGTCTCTCCGGCCCCCCTTTCCCAGGATCGCAGGCGCATCTCGGACATGTCCATCACCTGGGCGAACTCCACGTTCACCCGCAGGGGAAATACAGGGTGGTTCTCGATGGCCGGGCCCAGTTCCCTCACCATGGCATCCTCGACGCTGTCCAGGAAGAGGACGCAGTGCGGGTTTCCCACCGAGAGGCAGGTGGCGCTGACCATACGTCCGGCCGCGGAGATCGGCACATCGACGGCCTCGTCGCCCTCGCCCTGCATGGGGATGGAGGAGCGGCGGAAATCGGGGCCGCCCATGTGCACCTCCACCGTGCTCACCTTGCCCATGGTGGTATGGATAACGAGCTTCTTCACGCCCGAGGGGGTGTCCACGGTCATCTCTCTATCGGGGTGGATGCCCGTGTCGAAAAGGTGCTTGGCGAGGCAGCGCAGCCCGTTGCCGCTGACGTCCGCCTGGCTGGCGTCGGGGTTGTAATTGACCATGCGGCAAACGGCAGTGTCGGAGGTCTCCATGACGATGATGCCGTCGCCCCCGATGCCCAGGTGGCGGTGGCAGAGCATCCGGATGTCCGCCGGTGAGAGCTTGAGCGGAGCCTGCAGGGCATCCAGCAGGATAAAGTCGTTTCCGAGGCTGTGGTATTTGAAGAACTCCATTGCGCCTCCATATCGCTACGGTCCGCGGCGGGCGCCCGGCCGCTTCATGCGGGCCGTGGTTTGACGCCCGACCTTCACCACATTATAAGGTAGTATATGCCTGCAGGCATCGCAAAGTCCGGATGCGGGGAGGAACGATAGCCGTGTTTGAAGACGAAGAGGGACGCGAGGACTGGTTGGACCAGGCGAGGTTCACGCTCCTTGCTTCTGAGGACATGCTGATGGGCGGCCTGGCAGAGGAGGCCATCTACGATTCCTTCCTGGCCATGGTCTATGCGGCCAGGGCCGCCCTGCAGGTACGGGCTGAGGACGTCTCCGGGTGGGAAGAGGTGGTGAGCCGCTTCCAGGCAGGCGCCCTCCCGGCCCTGGGGCTGAGCAAGGAGAACCAGCGGGCGCTGCCCATCGTCGCCGGTCTCTACCGGCGCGTCAGCCGGGGAGAAGTGGAGGCCGACCCCGTTACCGGGGCCGCCTGCCTCGAGGACGCCAGGTCCTTCGTGGATGAGGTGGAGGCCAGGCTGCTGGCCTGAGGTGCCCGCGCCCGCGGATTTTTCTTTCTCGGATACGTTCGTCGGGGTGCTGGATCAGCCGCCCTGTCGTTTCTCCCATATCTCGAGGAAACGCTGCGCGTCCTCCCACATGTAGATGTTGTTGAAGAGCACGTAGGCCTTCTTCTTCTTGCTCTTGCGCAGGATGGTCACGAGCTTGCCCAGTTCCTGGTCGGTGTAGCGGTGCCGGAAATTGCCGATGCCGTGCAGGCGCCAGTAGATGGCCGAACCGGCCTTTTCCCGGCTCTGGAAAGGGTCGACGACGTGCAGCAGGTCAAGCTCGCGGCAGAGCCTGCCCGCCTCCTCCGGGATCCATGGCCCCCTCGGCTCCCAGGCCATCTGCAGGCCGTCACGCTCGATGGTGGTGAAGAACTCGCGCATCTGTGCTATGTTCTTCGGGCCGGGCCCGAAGCTGGGCTGGGACTGGAAGACCACTATCTCCGCCTCCAGGGCGCGGGCCACTTCCAGGGTGTCTTTCCAGGCCTTGAAGTTCTCGGGGGTGGGCTTGAAAGAGCCGTAGGCGTCCTTCAGTTCATCCGGGATGGGATGGGAGAGGCGGCGGTAGGTGGGGCTGGAGGGCAGGTGGGTGATGAGCTGCCATGCCTTGAGGGTGAACTCGAAGTGCGCGGGCGACTCCTGCCGCCATTTCAGGGACGTCTTTACCCTGGGTAGCTGGTAAAACGTCCTCTGCACCTCCACCAAGGGAAGAGTCCGATAGTATATCTGTCGTGCCTGGGGGAAACCGCAACAACCTACCTTGAGCTCCAAGTCAGCACCTCAGAACAGCGATTACTACCCCCGCCATGCGGGCCTATCCTCGGCCTTTACTCTATAACCATCGACCTCATATATCCGATCCTATATATAGAATTCCAGATAAATCGCCGTCTTCCTCCCCTGATCAGGGGATTGCGGGGGCTTGGGCCCGGCTCGTTTGCCCGGGCGCTGGCGCCAGGTCACTCCCGCGTGGCGTCGAGGCCGGCGGGGACCTTCACCCGTACCCGGCCCCACCTCTGCTTGAGGTCCTTGAGGAAGTCCTTGTTGCGGGAGCGGAAGCGCCTTATGGTGTGGTGCGCGTATGCGTAGGTAAACAGGTTCCACCAGCGTAAGCGCACTCCCTGGGTCCAGCAGCGCCACAGCGAGTAGAAGCGGCGCATGGAGCGGATAGACCCCTCTTTTTGCAGCTGGTAGGGGGTCATCTGCAGGGGGTCGAAGACCACGTGATGTCCGCTGTACTTGGACCAGTCCTCGACCAGTATGCGGTCCTGCCCCGCGAGCTCCTCGTAGGTCTCCGTGCCGGGGAAGGGCGTGAGCACCAGGAACTGCACCGTATCGATCTTGAGGCCGCGCGCGAAGCGCACCGTGTCCTTGATGGTCCTCAAGTCGTCCTCGTCGGAACCCAGCACGAACATGCCGTGGACCTTGATGCCGTAGTGGTGCAGGACCCTCACGGCGTCGGCGATATCCTGCACCGTCTGCTCCTTGCGGTAGCTCTCCAGGGTACGGGGATTGATGGACTCCAGCCCCAGGTAGAGGAAGGTGCACCCGCTGTCGCGCATGAGGCGGAGCATCTCCTCGTCCCTGACCACGTCCACCCGGGCCTGTGCCGTCCAGCGTATCTTCAGGCCCCGGTCGATTATGCCGCTCAGCAGCTCCTTCGTCCTCCGGGGGGACGCGGTGAAGTTGTCGTCGTAGAAGAAGACGGAGCGGCGGGAGCGCCGGCTCAATACCTCCAGCTCGTCCAGTACGTCTGAGGTGTCGCGGAAGCGGTAACGCCTCCCGAACATCTTGGTCACAGAGCAGAACTTGCAGTTGTATGGGCACCCACGGCTGGTCATCACCGGCACGATGCGGATCTTGCCGTGCCCCTCGATCATGGTCAGGTCGGGCCAGGGCAGGTCATCCAGGTGCCTCACCTGCGGGACCTCCTGGTTGTGGACGGTGCGCTCGCCCGAGAGGTAGGAAAGGCCGGGTACCGACGCGAAGTCGTCGTCGCCCATCATCAGCATCCTCACCAGCTCGCGCAGGGAGTATTCGCCTTCTCCCCGCACCACGAAGTCGGCCCCCCTCTCCAGGGCCTCGTCGGGCAGGAAGGTGACGTGGGGCCCGCCCATGACCACCGGGATATCGCCGGCCTCCTTGATCCGTGCCAGGATCTTGAAGGCTTCGTTGGCGGTGGGGGTGATGGTGGATATCCCCACCAGGTCCGATGCGTTCACCTCGTCCCAGTCGAGGTTGCCGAGTTCCTGGAAATAGATCTTCGGCCTTATCCCCAGGTCGCGCTCGAGCATCGCCCCCAATATGGGCAGCCCCAGCCGCGGCAGTTTGTACTTGGCGTAAACGTGTACTCCGGGCGCCTTGGGTTCGATCAAGGTGATCTTCAATCTCTTTCCTTTCTTAAGCCCTGTTATGTGCGGTAAACGGTCAACTTATTAACATATACCCACTTGCGATGCCTCTTACAACATCGTGGTCCCGTAAAGGTTACGGTTATCGTGCAAAATGTTCCCGCCGGCGGTTAATATTAGCCATCCCGGATGCCGATATGATGATAGTGGTCTCCGGTTGCAGGGAAGATAAGGCGGATGATATGAAAGGTAAGATCCTCATCGTCGACGACAACCAGGCCATCGTGGAGATGCTCCAGCGCAAGTTCGAGAGGGAGGAATACGGGGTGGTGGGGTGCGTCGATAGCGCCAAGGCCGTTGCCACGGCCCGCAGGGAAAGACCCGACCTCATAGTCCTGGACATCCTCATGCCCGGTAAGACCGGCTGGGAGATCATCGAGGAGCTCAAGGCCGACCCCGAGACGCGGGCGGTCCCGGTGATCATCTCTACGGTGAAGAACCGCCCCGAGGACATCGAGCGGGGAAAGACGCTGCAGGCGACCGACCATATCGCCAAGCCTTACGTCTTCAGCGACCTGCTGGAGAAGGTCCGGGCGATACTGGGTGAGACCTGATCCCGCCGCTCCCTACCCGCGGTAATCCGCGAACCTCTCGTGGCACCACCAGCGCGGGTAGAGGCCGCTCTGGCGGGAGCCGTCGATGCTGGAGACCACATCGACGGTAATCTCCTCTCCCACCACCTGGATGATGTTGAATGACGGCGGCGTGGACCCTCGCGTACGGTGGGTCGCTGCGGTGCCGGAGGTGATGAGGTACATGCGCGCGAGCGGCCACACGTACGGGACGTGCTTGTGGCCGCTGAGCACGATGTCCGCCTGCATATCCCGCAAGACCCTGAGGACGTCGCCCGCGTCCCACACGATGTTCCGCTCCCTGCCGGTCCCGGGTATGTGCACCAGGTGGTGGTGGAGGACGAAGACCTTGAAGGTGGCGCCGGCGGAGAACTCCCCCGCGATGAACTCGTAGTTATGGCGCCCCACCTCCCCGTCGTTCACGTCCGGCTTGTTGGAATCCACCGCCACCACCTCGACCTCCTCGCCCAGGCCCCCGCCGCACGCGCCGCTGTGGGTGAAGCGCAGCGATGACCTGCGGGGCCCGAAGAGCTCCTCGAAAAAGACGTATCCCACGTTGCGGCAGTCGTGGTTGCCGGCGATGACTATCTTGTGCGGGCAGGAGATTTCGTCGAGATATCCCCGGGCTTCCTCGAACTGTTCCCGGTAGCCTTCCAGGGTGAGGTCGCCCGCCAGGACCACCAGGTCGGGCTCCTCCGCGTTGACGGTCGCGATGCAGTTGGCCATGAGCCCGCGGTCGAACCGGAGGTCGCCGCAGTGCAGGTCGGAGAGCTGCGCTATGGTAAAGCGCCGGTCATCCCTCGACATCGTCCCCTTCCGCCGCCTCCTCCTCCTCCTCCTCCTCCTCCTCCTTGCGGCCACGGCGCAGGCCGCGTTTCTTCCCGCCGTCCCTCTTCGGCTCCATGGGTGTTTCCGCGCCAGCGGCCTTTACCGCCGCGCCCGTACCCGTGGCGCCTCCGTAGGGATGCTCCCCGCAGAGTTCGCGCGCGGCTATCACTCCGCTGAGGACCGCGCCCTCCACGCCGCCGCCGAACCTGCTCCAGGCGCCAACCAGGTACAGGTTGGCCAGGGGCATCCGGGGCCCAGGCCGCCGATAGTACCACTGGTCGAGGGTGGAGGCGAAACCGAAGGCCGCTCCCTGCCCGTTGGCGGTGAGGCGGGTGAAATGGGAGGGAAGGGTCACGAATTCCCTTACCGCCTTCTTGACCGCCGGCAGGATGGAGGCGATCTCCTCCTTTACCAGGTAGGTCAGCTCGGCCCCCATCTCCGCGCCCTGGGCCTCGTTCTCGAAAGCGTGATAGCACTTGCTCGGGACGTTTATCCTCGCCAGCAGGACGCAGCCCGGTCTGTCCGGGTCGGTGCAGGCCTCCTTGGTGAGGGTTATCGCGGTCACCTCCAGGTAGGTGTCCCCGGTCCGTACCCGCCGTGCCTTGGGGAGGAAGAGGAAGACCCTCTCGGGCATGCGCAGGTTTTCCTGGAAGACGAGGTGCAGGACGAAGGCGGAAGGCGACACCTTTAGCTTCTCCATCTCCCGCACGAACTCGAAACCCAGGTTGGAGGGCTGGAGCATGCCGGTCATGGCGCGGCGCGGGTCCATGTTCAGCACCACCACGTTGGACCGCACCTGCGAGCCGTCGGCCAGGCGCAGCCCTATGGGGCGCCCCCTGACCCCCTCACCCTGGATGAGCACTTCCTCCACCGCGCAGGAGGTCAGCACCTCTCCCCCCGCGCCGGTCACCACGCCCGCCAGCTTCTGGCTGAGGTGGGATAAGTGGTTGGCGGGGTAGTGGATACCGTCCAGGAGGAGGGCGACGAGCAGGCGGGCGCCCTCGTAGGCCGGGAAACGGCGCGGGTCTCCGCCCAGGAGCGATGAGGTCCTGAGCAGCAGGTCGCCCAGCTGTTCGTCCGGGAGGTACTCGTCCATCATCGCCTGGAAGCTGAGGTTCTGCCACAGGGCGGAAATGGGGTGGCGTATGAACTGCTCGTGATATTCCTGCAGATCGCAGGGGAGCGGTGAGGTGAGCGGATCGGGGCGGTCCAGGAGTTCCCCTCGGAAACGGCGCAGGTCGCCGAGGAGGCGCCTCAAGCCGTCGCGCGAGGACGGGAACTTGCCCTCTATCTTCGCCAGGTCCTCGTCGATCCCCATCCCCAGCCGCAGGGCGATCTTCCCGTCCGCCACCCCCCAGTGCATCCGGCGCATGGGGACCTCGTTCTCCAGTCCCAGGCGGTGGATGAGGGCGCCAAGGACGCCTCCCTCGCCCCCGCCCAGAAGCACGGTGGGCCCAGAGTTGAGCGGGAAGCCCTCCCAGTCGTAGGTCTGGCAGTACCCCCCCACCAGCCGGGCCTTCTCCGCCACTATCACCTTCATGCCCGCCTGGGAGAGCAGCGACGCGCAGGACAGGCCCCCGATGCCGGACCCCACCACCGCAACGTCGTACTCGTTCTTGCGCAGCGGACGTCCGGTCTCGATGGCGGGAGGTTCCCATTTTATGGAAAGAGGCCCCTTTTCCACCAGGCCCGACTCCAGGCGCTTCGGCACCATGATGACGATGAACGGCGTCGCGACCACGCCCGCGGCGATGAGGGCGGCGGAGGCGATGGCCGCGGTGTCGGTGGAGGTGTCTCCGCGCAGGGCCAGCATGCAAACCAGGTTCACGACCAGGCCGGCCACGAAGACGCCGTCCCAGGCGATGGTAAGCACCCATAGCATCTGCCGCAGGATCGGGCTCTCGCGCATGCTCTCGGGATAGTCGAGGTAGACGTACTGGGCGGGAAAGAACACCCCCTCGATGGCGCCGTATCCGGCCATGATGGAAAGGCAGGCGAAACCCCCGGCGAGCAGGTTCGGTATACGGGTGTCTATGTCTTCCCCCAGCATGATGACCGCGGCGCAGGCCACCACGAAGAAGAGGAGGGAGAAGGCCTGCAGGATGCCCCATCTCCTGCCGGAGGGCATGAGGAAGAAGAGCAGCACGATTATGGTCAGCCCGCCCGCAGCTCCCCACAGCGGAAAGCCGAAGAAGGAGAGGGCGGGCAGGACCATCCACGGCAGGCAGGCCAGGATAAAACGCAAAAGCCCCTTCCTCGGCATCTCCGACCTCCCTGGTCTTTCTCCGGGCACGCGTGAGCTTGATCCCA
This sequence comes from Actinomycetota bacterium, assembly GCA_040757835.1. Lineage (NCBI taxonomy): Bacteria > Bacillati > Actinomycetota > Actinomycetota bacterium. Next base: position 34,311 of record JBFLWJ010000009.1, on the reverse strand, counting down.
GATAAATATACCTCACAAGGCAAGCCCTTCCCTTTATTGCCGGGATGGCGATGACCTCACCGGACGGGCGGAGGTGCGGGGTTGAGGAACACGGGCCCGGCTAGGCGGCGCCGCGGGAGGTGCTGGAGGTGCGCTCGTGCCGCCTCACGCCGGAGGTCCAGCCTTTTCGGGAAGCCTGGCGGCGCGCTTCAGGATGTCCCTTATCATGGTGGTGCAGATGGCCAGCGAGGTGAGGAAGAGACACAGGCCCGAGAGCGCCAGGGTCAACTCGGGCAGCCGGGACTGGGCGACGAGGACGAGGCACGCGACCAGGATCACCACGAGGACCCCCAGGAGGGAGTAGAGCACTCGGTTGAGCCTGGCCTCCAGTTGCGAGATGCCCAGGCTCAGCTCGACTTCCGTGGCTTCCTCATCTCCGCTGACGGTGCGCGAGAGAGCGGCCTGCAACCTCTGCGAACCCATGGACAGGGCGCGGCGGCGGAAGTGCACCGTGTAGAGGATGGCCAAAAGACCCAGGATCGTGAAGAAGACCAGGGCGACTACGGCAATGGCCAAAGCGCTCTCCTTTCGGGCTCATCGCGACGGCCCGCTTTAACCCGCATGACTAAATCATTATAATCCAGCCAGCGGGAATGTTGCTGCCGGACCGTACCCCGCGGGGCGGCACGGCATATGTATTCGGACGTTGAGAGGGGAGTGAGGAGAGATGCCGGACGGGTTCCTGTCCAAGACCCAGGCGGAGGTGGCGCTCGACCTCGTGAGCAGGTACCTGGAGTTCGCGGGCGAGGAGGAGAGCGCCGGGTACCGCGACGCGGACGCCTATTTCGGGCTCTTCGAGAGGGCGTACCGTCTCATCCTGGATACGGCGGAGAAGGGGGAGAAGTCCCCCACCGGTTTCAAGCCCTGACGCCGCACGGGCCGCTCACGCGTTCCTGATGAGAGCGCCGGCGACCTCTTCCGTCACCGGGAGGACCATGGCCGCGACGCGGTAGTCGGGATTGAGGCCGGACCACAGCTCATCGAGGAGCTCCGCGCCGTTTGCGGCAGAGATGCGCACCGCGACAAAGGGCTGCCCCCCAATGATGGTCTGGCCGTCGGAGTGGTAGGTGGTGAGGAGCACCCCCCTTCCGGGATGCAGGTCGCGCACGGTCATGGTGACTATGTCGCTGCGTGCCGCGGACACCGTGCTCCGCCTGGCGGCCCCGATGACCGCCAGGTTCCCCTGGGGGCGGCGCATGACCGCCGTGATGCGGTCGGTGTAGATGGGACCGTCCGGTTCGTGTTCGAGGCCGTCGAGGGCCGGCGCCGGCCCGTCCCCCCGCGCCAGCCTCCCGGCTACGGTCGAGACCTGCGCCCCGTTGCCGAACACCAGCCAGTCGGGGGAGGCGGTGGCGGCGATATAGTGGCGCAGGGGGTCGAAACCCGCGTCGCCCCTGGCGGCAACCGCCAGTTCCCCGCCGTCGGTAAGCCTGATCTCGCGCTCGCGGGAAGCCTCGCTGCGACCGGTGACGAAGTAGCCGGCGGCCACGCTGCCGTCACCGCAACACGCGCAGAGTACGCCCCGCCCCGGATAGGGATTGGCCGCCAGGACCCCGGAGAGGTCAGGCGGTTCCGCCAGGTGTTCCATTTCCCGTTCGCCCATGGCTGTCGCTCAGGCCCCGGTGGCGCCCACGACCTTCTTGCCGAGCTTGCTGCTCCCCAGGTCTTTGCCCGCCAGCTCGATCTGCTGGGTGATGGCCCTCTTGGCCAGGGCGAGAATGGTGAAGCGGACCAGCTGCTCCAGGATGGAGCGGTCTTTCTTGCCCCTCTTGCCCTCCTTTTTTCCTGCTTTCTTCGCGGTCTTCCCGCGCGCCTTCTCTTCTTTTACGCGCAGGTCTATGGCCCGTGCCCTCGCCTTCGCCCGCGCCTTGGCCAGTTTCTTGGCCTTGCGGCGCTTCCTCAAGCGGCGCAGGATGAGGAGGGCCGCCAGGGCACCGGCCGCCATGCCGACCTTTGGTCCAAGGTTCTCTCCGCCTGCCTCGCTCATCAACAAGCACCTCCTCCGATACCCGTATCATCGTGTAATGGATGTATTATACCCTCTGGCCGTGGTTGACGCGGCATTTCAGGCTGCTTATCTTGGAGTAGCGTGTTTCACCTTACCAGGACGAGGAGGAGATTTGCCGGACAGGGAGCGCAGCCTGGTCCGTTCGATACTGCTGGATGCCTGGGGCGATTTCCGGCGCCGTCCCCTGATGTTCCTCCTGCTCGCACTCGCGGCCGTGCCGCTTATCTTTCTCAACCAGTTCTGCATACCCGGCATGGTCATGATCGACGGTATGACCCGTAACATCTCCATGGCCTTGTGGATCGTCGGTTATGCGGTCTGCTTCTCTCTCATCTTCATCTTCTGGTGCATGGCGGTGTGGGTCTACGATGACCGCGCCAGGGGCGGAAAGGGCGGATCTTACGGCGACGCCCTGCGCGGGGTCTCCGGCCTAGGGGGATCGCCCGTATGGCTGGGCATGGTCGTCGGGCTGGTGAACATCTTCGTGATGCAGTTCGCCTCGATCGCCGTAGGCCTGCTCCTGAGCTACGTGGCGTCCGGCCAGGGTAGCGGGGCGAGCCAGGAGCTTCTTGTCTATATCAATGTCTACCTGGGCTACATCGTCACCGATCTCATCCTGGTCCTGGTGGTCATGGCCCCCCAGATGATGGTCTTTGAGGGAGGCAGGAAGGTGGACGAGGTCATACGGGCCAGCTACCAGGTGGTGAAGCCGAGGTATCGCGACGCGGTGCTGCTCCTCATCGTGCCGGAACTGGTGGTGCGCACCTTTTTCATAGCGTCCTTGTACGCCCTGCGGCTGGTCCCGGTGATGGTGGCCGTCTTCGTCTTCCTCCTCACCCTGGCTCTGGTGGAGGGAAGCAGGCTCGCCTTCGTGGCGGCGGCCTTCAACCGCTTCTACTACCACGTGCTGGAGGAGGAGAGGAAGAAGAAGGCCAAGTCGGGGAAGAAGTCGGGCGGAGGGTCGGGGGCTAGCAAGCAACCCGTAAGGCGCAGGCCCCCCAAGAAATAGTCTCGGCGGCCTCGACGAGGCCCCGGTCCAGGCTTCAGGTGCTCTTCTCGCAGCCCCCCGCCACTATCAACAGGGCGGCAGCGGCCAGGACCACCAGGACGACGATCACCTGCAGCCATTTTCTGTAGTCTCTCATCACATCAGCTCCCTCTTATGAGTATCGTACAGTGCTTCTGACGGCTTGAACTATAGAGAGTTCCCGGCCCGGGCGACATGATGGGGGACAAGCGAAGCGGGACCGGCATCGCCGGTCCCGCTGGCTGTCGCTCTCGCGGTCGCGCCTAAGCTTTACAGGCCTCCTCGTGCTCGGGGAAGATGAAGTACTTTATGTTCTTGGCGTACCGGATCAGCTCGCCGCGGAAATCGGGATGGGCGATGGAGATGAGGGCCTGCGCACGTTCGCGCAGCGTCTTGCCCTTTAGGTTTACCACGCCGTACTCGGTGGCCACGAACATGGTGTCGGTGCGGGTGAGGGTGACCGTGGCACCCTCCCTGAGATGGGGGACGATCTTGGAGATCGTCTCGCCCTTGGCCTTGTCGAAAGTGGTGGAGTGGGTGGCGATGAAGGCCCTGCCTCCCCGGGCCATGTAGGTGCCCCGCGTGAAGTCCACCTGCCCGCCGGTGGCGCTGTACTGGTAGGGCCCGATGGACTCCGAGCAGCACTGGCCGGTGATGTCTATCTCCAGGGTGGAGTTGATTGAGACCATGTTGTCGTTCTTGGCCACATTGTTGGGGTCGTTGTTGTAGGAGATGGGGGAGAAATAGACCATGGGATTGCCGTCAAGCCACTCGTAAAGTTCGTTGGATCCGCCGGAGAAGAAGGCGTTGAACTGGTAGGGGTAGAAGGTCTTCCTGCTGTTGTCCAGGGCTTCTGCCTCGAAGAGCTTCATGATGGCGTCGGTGAGCATCTCGGTGTAGCATCCCAGGTGCTTCTTCTCCAGCAGGCACTCTCCGATGGCGTTGGGCACGGCGCCGATACCCAGCTGGATGGTATCGCCGTCGTTGATGTAAGCGGCGATGTTCTCCGCGATGGCCTGGTCCACCTCGGTCACCGGCTCGGGCGGGAGGGGAAAGACCGGGACGCTGTGTTCCACCAACGCCTCCACCTGCGAGATGTGCCAGAAGTTGCGCCCGTGCACCGTGGGCACGTTCTCGTTAACCTCCAAGATGAGCCGGTCCAGGGTATGGACGACGTCCAGGAAGTTGCCCGAGACCCCGCAGGACAAGTATCCGTGCCGGTCCATGGGCCCCGCCTGGGTGATGACCGTCTTGTAATCCGCATACTCCGAGGCGAGTCGGGGCAGGTCGGAGAAGTGGAAGGGCGTGTGCTCGCTGATCCCGTCGTGCAGGGCCTGTCGGTCCAGGGGGGTGGCGTATAGGTTGTTGAACATGATGTGCCGGCACATCTCCGCGGAGAGGATCTTGTAGGTGGGGGCCAGCATTATCAGGCCCCCGAAGATCACGTCGTTCAGCTCCTCCGCCCGGTCGAAGAGCGCATCCAGGATACCGCTGGGGGCGCTCGAGCCGCTGCCGCAGAACAGCCTGTCGCCGTCCTTTATGCTCTTCGCCACATCCTCAGCCGTGGTCAGCTTCCTCTTATATTCCTCTTCCCATTTGCCCATCCTCGCATCCTCCTCATGTTTTACGCACGCGACCCGTTGCCGTCATAAGAGGGAAAGGACCTGTATGAGTGGCGCTTCCGCGGCCGTGCGGGCCGCTGCATTCCACAGGCCGCGCCCATTTAGCCGGAGGGCTGGCCTGGCGAGAGTAGCTCCACGAAGAAACGGCGGGGCAGGTATGCCACGCCGCTATCGTGCCGCTTTCCCTGCTTCCACTGAGACACTTGTGTTGTCATGAACAGCCATTCGGTCCTGGTGGCGTTCCAGGACCGAACACATTCTATAGCAATGTCTCCAGGGAGGCAAGATACGGCCCCACCCTGTCCGATAAGAGATGGGGTTGCCGGGTCGCTTCGCTCCTCGCAATGCGCTTTTTTCGCCACGGGTGGGAAAGCTAATTCAGCAGGGGTTCGACGTGGTTCCTTATCTTTACCTTGATGCGGCAGAGGGCGTTGTCGACCACCTTGGTGTCGCGCTTTATCTCGCCGGCGATCTCCTTGTAGCTCTTGCCCTCCAGGTAGGAGACGAGGACCTTCCACTCCAGCCCGCTCAGCTTCTCTTTGAGGACGCAGATGATACGCGATACCTCGTCCTCGAAGATGTACAGCTCCAGGGGGTCCTCGGCCTTAGTGCTCACCCCGCCGCCGGCGTAGTACACGACGTCGCCGCTCTCGTCGAAGACATTGGCTTCCAGGGAACGGTAGCACGACAGGGGGTTGTGCTTTTTACGGGTATGGGTCTTGACCGCGGTGATTATCTGGCGCGTGATGCACAGGACGGCGAAGGAGCGGAAGGAGCAGATGTCGTTGAACTTGTAGTCCCGGATGGCTTTATACAGACCTATCATGCCCTCCTGGATGGTGTCGTCGTGTTCCGCTCCGTCCAGGAAGTAGGACTTGGCTTTGACGTGGACCAGGTACTGGTACTTGTTGAGGAGAAAGGCCTCGGCGAGGGAATCGCCTCGCCGGGTGCAGGTTATAAGGTCTTCGTCGCTCATCTCGTCGTAGGATACCTCCAGGCAATAGACAGGCTTGGTCTTTTCCCTAACCGGCAAGCCGTCCCTCCTTAGTCACAGCCCATATCTTGTATATTTTCAGCTATGATAGTCCATATATATAGTCAATGTCAATATCTTGTGGAGACGGATCGCCGATGAATACTACATGATGTGGGGATATAATGTTCCCGGAAGAAGCTGTCGAGCGAGTCGTAAGGGGGCGGCTAGGTGAGCAAGCTGGAGGAGGAACTGCCCGGTCCGCTCGCGGGTGACGTGGCCGCTTCTATAGAGGCGAAGCTGGGGTCCGACCTCCATGCCCTGGCGTCCGCCATAGCGGGCTGCCGCTTCTGCCCTCGTGGCGGCAAGGGGATACCCGGGTGCGGGGAGGCGGGAGCCCTCCTCTTCTTCCTTGCCGGCATGCCCGGCCCGGGCGCGGAGCGCGGCGACCCTTGGGGGGGCTGGCGCCCGCTCCTGCAGCACAAGGCCGCCGAGATGGGCTGGGACCTCGCGGGCGCCTACTATTCCACCGCGCTGCGCTGCCGGCTGCCCAAGGTGACACGGTGGGACTTGCGGCGCTGCGCCCATTTCCTGGCCGAAGAGCTGATCATGGTGGGCCCGCGCCTGGTGGTGGTGTCGGGAAAGGTCGCAGCGGTAGCCCTGCGCGAGGCGCTGGGTGACGTCATACCTGAAAATCCCATGGCTGGAGACACGTGCTCCCTCTATGCCATGCGCTTCCTCTTCGAACTCGATATCGCCAGGGTGGTCCATGAAGAAAAGGCCGCGGCGGTCTTCTGGAACATCCTCGGGGGGGCGGAAGACCTCTACGGCGAGCGTCAGGGATAGGGGCGGAAGTCTATTGAACGGGTTTGCCTTATCTGTTTTACTTGATGCAGCGAAGAGGGGGGCGGTCGAACGGGGCCGAGGAGGAATGATGGACAAACGGGCTCGTCTGGAGAGGTTTCTTCACAAGTACTTCATCCTCTTCCGGCTCAAGACCATGTTCATCTACATCTTCCCCACCACCCTCGGTTTCGCCTGTTCCGCGGCAACGGGCGGGTATATGTCGGGCTGGGACATCGCCTTCATGTACCTCAGCTTCCTCTGCGGGTCCTTCTTCTCCAGCTCCCTCAACTTCTACGCCGATGTGGAATCCGACCGCCTGCACAATGACATGTACAAGGGAGACCTGCACATGTCCGACCAGCCCTTCGCCACCGGCGAGATGGGCAGACTCGAGACGGCCCTGCTCTTCACCCTGACCGGGCTTGGGTGCATCGGTTTCGGGTTGCTGGTTAACCTGCAGTTCACCATATACATGGTGCTGTCGGTGATCATCCTGGGCGTCCTCTACTCCCACCCCTGGTTTCATTTCAAGAACCTGCCGGTACTCGATGTCGTAACAAACGGCATAGGCGCGGTGGTCCTGCTCATAGCGGGGTGGAAGGCGGTCAACCCCGCCACCTGGCCGCCTTTCTGGCCCCTGGTCTTCGGGTTCCTCTTCTCGGCCACCCTATACATGCCGAGCATGGCCAACGACGTCCCCTTCGACGAGGCTGCGGGCTACCGCACCACGGGGGTGGTCTTCGGCGCCAAGCGCACCATCGACGCCATGATCCCCATGTGCGTGCTCATGCTGCCCGTGGTGGTCGTGAGCCTTATCGGGGACGCCCCTGGCATCTTCAAGCTCTTCATCGCCCTGGCCTATCCGGGCGCCATCGTCTTCACCGTCGGCATGCACCTGCTTTGGCGGCCGCCCCACATCCGCTTCAATGCCGGCCTTCTGGTCTATCCTATCCTGGGCATGCTCATCTTCTACTTCGTCTACGGTGTGAACGCGGTCATTGACTAGTCCTCACGCCGGCCGCCGCTCGCGACAACTCCGCGGACCGCTGTTGCGGAACGGCTATCCCGTGTCCAATAGCTTGTTCCCTGGCCGTCCAGGCGCACGGATCAAGTGAGGCGGGCTATAAAATTCCTGCTTATAAGCTTCTCGAGGCATGCGGAAGATCATTTTACACATTCTTGACAATAAGATTATCAAGAGTTATATTTATAGAGGACTAAACTTAGGGAGAATGACAAAACAATATTTTGAATAGAAAAGGAGGAAAAGAGAAATGGCGAAAACAGTAGGAATCGACCTGGGCACCACCAACTCAGTGGTGGCCGTCCTGGAGGGTGGTGAGCCGGTCGTCATCCCCAACAGCGAGGGCGGCAGGACCACCCCTTCGGTGGTGGCGGTGTCCAAGACCGGGGAGTGGCTGGTGGGCCAGGTGGCCAAGCGCCAGGCCGTGACCAACCCGGAGAATACCGTCGCGTCCATCAAGAGGAAGATGGGCACTACCGACAAGGTAAAGCTGGGCGACTCGGAGTACAGCCCGCAGGAGATCTCCGCCAAGGTCCTGCAGAAGCTGAAGGCGGACGCGGAGGAGTACCTGGGCGAGAAGATCACGGACGCCGTGATCACGGTGCCCGCGTACTTCAACGACTCCCAGAGGACCGCAACCAAGGAGGCCGGGCGCATCGCCGGGCTCAACGTGCTGCGCATCATCAACGAGCCCACCGCATCGGCCCTGGCCTACGGACTGGACAAGGAGAACGACCAGACCATCCTCGTTTTCGACCTGGGCGGCGGCACCTTCGACGTGTCCATCCTGGACATCGGGGAGGGCGTCTTCGAGGTCAAGTCCACCGCGGGCAACACCCAGCTGGGTGGCGATGACTGGGACCAGCGCATCATCGACTGGATGGCCGACGACTTCAAAGCCACGAGCGGTGTCGACCTGCGCGAGGACAAGATGGCCCTGCAAAGGCTGAAGGAAGCGGCGGAGAAGGCCAAGATAGAGCTCTCCACCACCAACTCCACCAACATCAACCTGCCCTTCGTCACCGCGACCCCGGAAGGCCCGCTGCACCTGGACATGACCCTGTCGCGGGCGGATTTCGAGAAGATGACCGCGGACCTGCTGGAGAAGTGCGTGGGCCCATTCAAGCGCGCCCTCAAGGACGCCAACCTGGACCCCAAGAACATCGACCACGTAATCCTGGTGGGCGGCTCGACGCGCATGCCCATGGTGCAGGAGATGGTGCGTAAGCTCAGCGGCGGCAAGGAGCCCCACAAGGGCATCAACCCCGACGAGGTGGTGGCCATGGGTGCCGCAATCCAGGCCGGGGTGCTCAAGGGCGAGGTCAAGGACGTACTGCTCCTGGACGTCACTCCTCTGTCGCTGGGCATCGAGACCCTGGGTGGGGTGTTCACCAAGCTAATCGAGCGCAACACCACCATCCCCACGCGCAAAAGCGAGATCTTCACCACGGCGGCTGACGGACAGACCAGCGTGGACATCAAGGTCTACCAGGGCGAAAGGGAGATGGCGGCCTACAACAAGCTCATCGGCAACTTCAACCTGGTGGGTATCCCGCCGGCGCCGCGCGGAGTGCCCCAGATCGAGGTGGCCTTCGACATCGACGCCGACGGCATCCTGCACGTCTCGGCCAAGGACCTGGCCACGGGCAACGAGCAGAAGATCACCATCACCGCGTCCAGCGGACTAAACGAGGACGAGATCGAGAGGATGGTCAAGGACGCCGAGGCCCACGCCGAGGAGGACCGCCGCAAGCGCGAGGAGGCCGACGTGCGCAACAACGCCGACAGCCTGGTGTACACCACCGAGAAGAGCCTGCGGGAGTTGGGAGACCAGGTGTCCCCCGAGGACCGCAAGGCCATCGAAACGGCGCTGGAGGACGTGAAGGAGTCCCTCAAGGGCTCGGATAACGACGACATCAGGCGCAAGACCGAGATCCTCACCCAGGCCTCATACAAACTGGCCGAGCACATGTACGCCCAGGCCAAGGCCGAGGGCGCCCACATGGGGCCCGAGGGGGACGGCAGCTACGGCGCCACCGAGGAGGCCGAGGGCGAGGTCATCGACGAGGCGGAATACGAGGAGATGTGATCCCCAGGGATCAACCTAGGGATCAACGAAACTCAGCCGCACCGCGGCGATATCCCGAGAAAGAGAGGAGGTGTGTCAGATGGCTATCGTGAGATGGGACCCATTCCGGGACCTGCTGAACCTGCAGGATGAGGTGAATAGCCTTTTCCGGCGCAGCTTCTTCAGGGGAGTAGAGGTCCCGGCTGCAGTGGAGACCACGGTATCGTGGGCTCCGGCGCTCGACATGCACGAGGACTCAGAGAAGCTCACAGTCGAGGTGGAACTCCCCGGCCTTGAAGCCAAGGATATCGATATCAGCCTCGAGGACGATATCCTGCATATCAAGGGAGAACGCAAGTTCGGAAGCGAGGTAAAGGAGGAGAACTACCACCGCATCGAGCGGGCTTACGGCTATTTCGAGCGCAACATACCTCTGCCGCGCAAGGTGAACGGGGAGAAGGTCTCAGCGTCCGTCAACGGCGGGGTGCTCAGGATCGAGCTGCCCAAGGCGGACGAGGCGAAGCCAAAGCAGATCCCCATCGCTGTGGAAGAGGAGAAGAAGGAGTGATCTCCTCCCCGGAAGTTCGTGGATGAGGGGCTGGCCGCGGGCGACCAGCCCCGATCCACGGGTACCGGGGTCGAACAAGAGGTGAATGTGGATGAGTGAAGAGAAGAAGGAAAGTAAGGATAAGAGAGGCAAGGAGGGTGGCGGGACTGGTGTCGCGGCGGACCCCATGGAGGAACGCCGTCGCCAGCTGCACGGCCTGACTAAGAAGGAGTTGGAGGAGACGGTCCTTGAGCTGGAGGGACGCCTGGATGAAGCGCAGGCGAAGGCCGGCGAGTACCTGGATGACGCACAGAGGCAGAAGGCGGAACTGGAGAACTACCGCAAGCGGATGGTGCGGGAGCAGACCCGCATCATCGAGCAGGCCAACCGCTCCATCATCGCCTCCCTGCTGCCGGTGATCGACAACCTCGAGCTGGCGCTGTCTTCGTGTGAGGACCGCGATGACCCCCTGGCGCGGGGCGTGCGCATGGTCCACGAGCAGCTCATGGCGGTGCTGCAGCAGGAGGGGCTGGAGGAGATAAACCCCCACGGCCACCCCTTCGATCCAGAGGTATGCGAGGCGGTGATGGCGGTGGTTACAGGCGACCACGATGACGAAACCGTGGTCGAGGTACACCAGAAGGGATACCGTTACAAGGGCGGCCTGCTGCGCCCGGCGCGGGCTACGGTGAGCAAGTGCGAGTAGGGGGGAACAGAACGAAACGTTGGTATGGGATGATGGTTTACAGGGCGCGTCGTGGGCGTCAGGTAAAGGGAAGCGGGGTAAGGCCCTGGTGACCGGGTTACGGGGCGCAGGCTGGCGCACCGACAACACTTGCCATACCTAAACGCTTGGAAGCATTAAGGCCTGGCGCCGTCACGCCGCCCCTTGGGCGCCGCTGTCGCCTTCGCGATGCAAACCGCGGAGGTCCAGGCTCAGGCCTGCGGGGCAAAGAGCGGGCGTGAACACATGAGAAGAGGCGGATAATCGTGAACGGGAGCAAAGATTATTACAGGATACTGGGAGTGGACAGGAAGGCGTCGGACAAGGAGATCAAGGACGCCTACCGCAAGCTCGCGCGCCAGTACCATCCCGATGCCAACCCGGGGGACAAGGGCTCGGAGGAGAAGTTCAAAGAAATCTCGGAGGCCTACGAGGTCCTCTCCCATGCCGATAAGCGCAAGCAGTACGACGAGGGCGGCATGTTCGCGGGGGCCGGCGGACCTGGACCGGGGTTCGGCCCCTTCGACTTCGGAGGAGCGGGGGGGCGGCCGGGTTCGCGTTCCTATTCCTTCAGTGGGGACCTGGGCGACCTGGGCGATATCTTCAACCTCTTCGGCGGCATGGGCGCGGGAACAGGCAGGCGTCGGGAGGTGCGCAAGGGGCGCGATCTCCAGACGGACGTCACCGTCTCCTTCGACGAGGCCTTAAGCGGTATAACCGTGCCCCTCACCGTCACCGGACAGACCGTCTGCCCCACCTGCAAGGGGAGCGGGGCGAAGCCGGGGACACTGCCCAAGACCTGCCCCAACTGCGGCGGCAGGGGCTCGATCTCCCAGAACCAGGGGCCGTTCGCCTTCTCGCGCCCGTGTCCCGCCTGCGGCGGCAGGGGCACGGTGATCGAGGAACCCTGCGAGACCTGCCGGGGTGCGGGCGCGGTGGAGATGCCGCGCAACATCAAGGTAAAGGTCCCGGCGGGGATCAACGACGGCGGCAAGGTGCGTTTCCCGGGAAAAGGCGAGGCCGCACCCATGGGCGGAGCGCCCGGGGACCTGTACGTGAACGTGCACGTCAAGCCGCATAAGTTTTTCAGGAGAAGGGACAGGGACATCCTCCTCGACCTGCCGGTCACCTTCCCCGAGGCGGCGTTGGGCACGACGGTGGAGATCCCCACCGTCAATGGCAAGGTCAAGCTGAAGGTGCCGGCGGGCACCTCCGACGGGCGCAAGTTCCGCCTGCGGGGCAAAGGAGCTCCAAAGCCCAAGGGCAAGGGACACGGGGATATGATCGTCACCGCGCGCGTGGTCGTGCCCAAGAAGATGACCGCCAAGGAGAAGGACCTTTTGAAGAAGCTGCAGGAGCTGGAGAAGGAGGACCCCCGGGCTTTCCTGGAGGAGTAGGTGATGGAGATGGAGATGGATAGAGCCAGCGAGGAGCCCGTCTACGTCATCAGCGTTGCAGCGCGCCTGGCCGAGGTGCACCCCCAGACCCTGCGCATCTACGAACGCAAGGGACTGATCAACCCCGCAAGGGTACACAACCGCAGGCGCTATTCCGAGGCGGACATAGCACAGTGCAGGCTCATCCAGGAACTAACCAGGGACATGGGCATCAACCTGGCCGGGGTGAAGATGATCATGGACATGCGTTCGCATATGGAGGGCATGCGCGAACGCATGGAATCCCTGGAGAAGGAGCTGGAGGGGATGCGCAGTGAGGTTGAGGAGCGGGTTCGACAGGTGAGGGAGAGCTTCCGTAACGATATCGTGCCGGTGACGCGGGGCGCTTTGGTGTTGAGGAAGAAACGTGGGTGATAAGGAATGGGAAACGGGGTCAGGCCTTTTGTCCTCGGACCTTCTAGCCTCATGCCGGCGGCGCAGGATGTGAGGCCTGACCCAGCCCTAAGGGGAAGAGAACGAGGTGTAGGTGGTAAGTAATGGTGAGGTTCGACAAGTTCACGGTTAAAGCCCAGGAGGCCATCGCTGACGCCCAGGGGATCGCGGGTGAGCACCACCACCAGTTCGTGGAGGTGGAACACCTCCTTCTTGCCCTGCTGAGGCAGGAGGGCGGCACGGTGCCCTCGCTCCTGGCCAAGCTGGGGGCGGACGCCGCGACCATGGAAGCGGAGGTCGAGGCGGGGCTGGAGGATGTGCCCAGGGTGACCGGCGCCGTTGGCCAGGTGCAGATATCGCCGCGCCTCGGAGGCCTCTTCGAGACCGCGCTGGCCGAGGCCGACGCCATGAAGGACGAATATATATCCACCGAGCACCTCTTCCTGGCCATGGCCGAGGAGAAGAAGGGCGCGGCGGCGGAGGCCCTGCGTTCCCACGGCGTGGGCCGCGAGCAAGTGCTCAAGGCCCTCACCGAGGTGCGTGGGAGCCAGAGGGTCACCGACCCCGAGGCGGAGGGACGGTACCAGTCCCTGTCCCGTTTCGGGCGCGACCTCACCGACCTGGCGCGCCGCGGCAAGCTCGACCCGGTCATCGGGCGCGACGCCGAGATCCGCCGCGTCATGCAGGTGCTCTCCCGGCGCACCAAGAACAACCCGGTGCTCATCGGCGAGCCGGGCACGGGCAAGACGGCCATCGTGGAGGGGCTGGCCCAGCGCATCGTCGAGGGAGACGTGCCCGAGGGCCTGCGCAACAAGCGGGTGGTGGCCCTGGACATCGGCGCCCTGGTGGCCGGCTCCAAGTACCGCGGGGAGTTCGAGGACCGCCTCAAGGCGGTGCTCAAGGAGATCGTCGAATCCGAGGGGGAGATCATCCTCTTCATCGACGAGATGCACACCCTGGTGGGGGCAGGCGCGGCCGAGGGCGCGGTGGACGCGTCCAACATGCTCAAACCGGCCCTGGCCCGGGGGGAGCTGCACGCCATCGGCGCTACCACCCTGGACGAGTACCGCAAGCATATCGAAAAGGACGCCGCCCTGGAGCGGCGCTTCCAGCCCATCCTGGTGGGGGAGCCCGACGTTGAGGACACCATCGCCATCCTGCGCGGGCTGAAGGAGCGTTACGAGGTCCACCACGGCGTGCGCATCCAGGATGCGGCCCTCGTGGCGGCGGCGGTGCTCTCCGACCGTTACATCTCCGACCGCTTCCTGCCGGACAAGGCCATCGACCTGGTGGACGAGGCGGCTTCGCGGTTGCGTATCGAGATCGACTCCATGCCCACGGAGATCGACGAGGTGGAGCGGCGCATAAAGCAGCTGGAGATAGAGAAACAGGCGCTGAAGAAGGAGAAGGACAAGGCCTCTCAGGAAAGGCTGGAGAAGCTGGAGGCGGAGCTGGCCGACCTGGTGGAGAAGTCCACGGAGATGAAAGGTCACTGGCAGGCGGAGAAGGAGAGCATCGGGCGCATCCGCGAGCTCAAGGAGCGCCTGGAACAGGTGAAGATAGAGGAACAGAAGGCGGAGCGCGAGGGCGACCTGGAGAAAGCGGCGCGCCTGCGCTACGGTGAGACCGGCGAACTGCAGGCCGCGCTGGAGGGGGAGAACGCGCGCCTGCAGGAACTGCAGAGGGAGCGCAAGATGCTCAAGGAGGAGGTGGACGACGAGGACATCGCCGAGGTCGTCTCCACATGGACCCACATCCCCGTCTCCAAGCTGCTGGAGGGCGAGGTGGAGAAGCTCATCCGCATGGAGGACCGCCTGCGCCAGCGCGTGGTAGGCCAGGAAGAAGCCCTGGAGAAGGTGTCCAACGCCATCCGGCGCGCCCGCGCGGGGCTGCAGGACCCCAACCGGCCCATCGGTTCCTTCCTCTTCCTGGGGCCCACCGGGGTGGGCAAGACCGAGCTGGCCCGCGCCCTGGCCGAGTTCCTCTTCGACGACGATAAGGCCATGGTGCGCCTGGACATGAGCGAGTACATGGAGCGGCACACCGTTTCCCGCCTCATCGGGGCGCCCCCCGGCTATATCGGCTACGAGGAGGGCGGGCAGCTCACCGAGGCGGTGCACCGGCGCCCATACAGCGTCATCCTCCTGGACGAGATAGAGAAGGCCCACGGCGACGTCTTCAACCTGCTGCTGCAGATCCTGGACGACGGACGCCTGACCGACGGCCACGGCCGTACCGTGGACTTTAAGAACACGGTGATCATCATGACCTCCAACGTCGGCAGCCATCTCTACGAGGAGCTGGCCGGGCGCGACCGTGAAGCCGTCAGGGACATGATCCTGGAGAACCTCAAGGGCCACTTCCGCCCCGAGTTCCTCAACCGCCTGGACGAGATCATCGTCTTCAACGCCCTGGGCATGGAGGAGATAAAGCAGATAGTGGACATCCAGATAGAGTACCTGCGCGGGAGGCTGGCGAGCCGCAAGCTGGACATCCGCCTCACCGACCGCGCCAAGGATACCCTGGCCGCGGAGGGGTTCGACCCCAACTACGGCGCGCGCCCCCTCAAGCGCGTCATCCAGCGCGAGATCCAGGACAACCTGGCCCGGCGGCTGCTGGAGGGCGAGTTCGGCGAGGGCGACCTCATCGAGGTGGACGCCGTGGACGGGAACTTCACCTTCACCCGCCTGGGAGCCTCCGTCTACGCGGAGGACTAAGTCTATGGGGTCAGGTCTTGGATTTTGGATACCCCGGTATGTAAACCGAAATCCGCACGAATTCGCTATCGTGAGCAGCGATTATCCATCAGCTTCCATATTATGGAATCAAAAATCCAAGACCTGACCCCTACCATTTCAAGGTGACCTTCTCGCTCAGCTCATTGAAGACGGGCCAGGGCCACCCCGAAGTCATGTGCTGTGTACGGTTCATGCCCCAGGCGATGCCCCCGGTGCAGAAGAAAGAGATGTTCGCCATCCCCGTCTTGCGGGGGAGGACGGAGGAGTTGCGGCATATCGACATGTCGGCCATGCTGCGGCTGATGATGCGGTCGAAGAGGTCGGAGATGACCTCGCTGCGGAAGATGGCGGCGATGAGTTTCCTGAACCACTCCTGCTTCTGCAGGATGGCCAGGAGGCGGTTCACCCCCATGGTCAGCTTGACCTTCCAGTCGGAGCGGTTTTCCCACAGGTGTCCCAGGGCGCTCTTGTCCAGCTCGTCCGCGTATTCGCGAGCGCAGCGGTTCGGGCCCACTATCCTCGACAGGTAGCGCAGGGTCCCGGGCTCGTCGCGGAGGATGACCACGTCCGACTCCAGTCCCCTGGCCTCGAATGCGGTCAGGGGTGCGAGGAGGACGGCATGCGTCCCCTCCAGCCGGGGCTCCTGGCGCTTCTCGAAACCGCTCTCCGCCTCTTTCAGCCCCAGCACCACCGGGCTCCAGCGGCACGAGGTGATGGATTCCGCGCGCACCACCAGCTCCTCACCGGTGGTGGCGCGCCGCACCGCGTCGCAATAGCTGATCCCTTCATAGAGGGGGACGCCCGCCGGCGCGTTGTGGTCCCCCGTGTAGAACTTCACCCCTACAGGTTGCACGCTTAGTGTGACTTCCGGCATCTCTCCCCCTCTCTTATACCTAGGGATTATAGTACAACGTTCTACAGCCTGTATCGCGAAAGCGATTGCGCCGTCCGCGGCGCAACGGTGTCCAGTGCCAGGAGCGGCGAAGCCGGGCCTAGCCTGGCGCGTGTACGTATCGATGGTGTGCCCCGAGGGCGGCGTAACGGTGCCAGCCGCCCGTCCATTCCCGAATGGCCGGGCCTGGCACGTGTACGTATATGTAAACATATGGTCCCCAGCGCCCGATGTTACAATCGGAGATGGCTATGAACAATAACTACGACGTTATCATCATCGGTGCCGGGCCGGCCGGCATCTTCACCGCCCTTGAGCTGGTGAAGAGGGACGGCCTGAAGATACTCATGCTGGAGAAAGGCCCGGACATCGAGAAGCGTGACTGCCCCGCGCGCGTAGGCAAGTGCAACCGCTGCGAGACCTGCGCTATCACCAGCGGCTGGGGAGGGGCGGGGGCTTTCAGCGACGGCAAGCTCTCGCTTGCTCCCGACGTCGGGGGCTGGCTGGGCGAATACGTGGGCACGCGCATGCTGCGCGACCTCATCGACCGCGTGGACCAGCTCTACCTGGAGTTCGGGGCGCCGAAGCAGATCTTCGGCGACGAGAACAACAAGGTGGCGGAATGGAGGAAGAGGGCGGTGCTCTCCGGCCTCGTCCTCACCCCCTGTCCCTTCCGCCACCTCGGCACGGAGCGCTGCCGCGAACTGCTGGTGCGGATGAGGGATTTTCTGGCTGATAAGGTCGAGGTGAAGACCAACGCGGACATCGAGTCCATCCTCACCGATGGCGGGCGCGTATGCGGCGTGAAGACTTCGGAAGGGCAAGAGTTCTTCGCCGGCAGCGTGGTGGCCGCGCCGGGGAGGGAGGGGGCCGACTGGCTGGCGGACGAGATGGAGGGGCTGGGGGTGAGCGTCCAGAACAACCAGGTGGATATCGGCCTCCGGGTTGAGGTGCCGGCGCCGGTGCTGGAGCCCATCACCAACGACCTCTACGAGCCCAAGCTGCACTACTTCACCCGCCGCTTCGAGGACCGCGTGCGGGTCTTCTGCATGAACCCCTATGGCCAGGTCTGCGTGGAGCGCTACGGGGACGTGCTCACGGTGAACGGCCATTCCTACGCGGAGCAGCGTACGGAGAACTCCAACTTCGCCCTCCTGGTGAGCACCACTTTCACCGAGCCCTTCAAGGAGCCCATCGCCTACGGCAAGTACATCGCACGCCTTGCCAACCTCCTGGGGGAGGGTATACTCGTCCAGCGCCTGGGCGACCTTCTGGCCGGGCACCGCTCGACCCCGCGGCGCATCTCCCGCTCCTCAGTGGTGCCATCCCTGTGCGACGCCACCCCGGGCGACCTCAGCTTCGCCCTGCCCTACCGCTACATCAGCGACATCCTGGAGATGCTGGAAGCGCTGGACCACTTGACCCCGGGGCTCTACGCCCGCGATACCCTCCTCTACGGCGTGGAGGTGAAGTTCTATTCCTCGCGGCCCAGCCTGGGGGCGGACCTACAGTCGGAGGTGAAGGGCCTCTACGCCATCGGCGACGGGGCGGGCATCACCCGCGGGCTGGTGCAGGCCTCGGCCTCGGGCGTCGTCGTCGCCCGCTCCATCCTGCACGCGGGTTGACCGGGGTCGTATCTTCAGTCTTCAGTTCCCTACCCGAATCGCCTGCTGATGCGGATCCAAGAATTGAAGACTGAAGATACGACCCCGGTTCTTGACAGAGGCAGGCGTGCATATTAATATTATTTGCGAAAGGCAAATATTGTTGATAATAAGTATTGCACAATGAAAGATTATCTAGAGAACACACCTGCCCCATGGGGCGGCGGTCATCGCGGGAAGCAATAGCGGGCGGCAAGATATGGTCGAAAAGATCTTCACCTGGTTCGGAAACAGCAGCGTCAAGAGGCCCCTGCTGGTCATATCCATCATCTTGGCTATAAGCGCGTTCTTCGCTGTCGGCGTGTTCCGCATCCACCAGGGATACGGTTTCGGCACCTTCCTCTCTGACTCCAGCGATGTCGTGCGGACCATGAACGAGGCGGAGGAGAAGTTCGGAGGCATCGACGAGGAGAGGGTGCTGGTGGAAACGGCCAATGGGTTCGACGGCGCCCTGTTGCGCAAGGTAACCGGGTACCGCTCCTTCCTCGAGGGCGAGCCGGGCATCTGGGGGGATTTCGTAGTCGAGGTAAACACCCCCCTGGACAGCATGGTCTATATGGACGGGTCCTCGGACGGGGCTTCCCCGGGACTCGGCCTGTCCAGCGGCGATGCCGCCGTCTCCCCAGCGGCCGGGGAACCGCTCATGAGCGTGATCGATTCCCTGAGCGATGAAGAGATCCTCCAGCAGGTCGAGCTGAACCTGCGGGCGCAGGAGGAACAGATGCAGGAACTGGGGGCGACATCGGAACCGCAGAACATCTCCGCGGACGGCCATGCCATCCTCATCAAGACGACGATGAGGCCGGGGCTGACCTCCAGCGGGCAGATCGATCTGGTCGGCAGGTTCTCGGACAAGACCAGGGAATATTTCGAAGTGGTGCCCGGTACCGAGGTCTTCGTGGCCGGGAACGCCTCCATGCAGAAGGAGTCGAGCGAGAGCACCCTGGCGGACACCAAGCTCCTCTTCGCCCTGGTCTTCCTGTTCATCGTCCTCGTCCTCTTCCTCACCTTCCGCCGCGTGACGGACGTCATCTTCACCTTGCTGGTCATCCTCCTGACCATCGTCTGGGTCATGGGGTTCCAGGGCTGGGTCGGTTTTCCCTTCTCCTACAGCAACGCGGCCATCATGCCCCTGCTCCTCGGGATTGATATCGCCTACGCCATCCACGTGCTCACCCGCTACTACGAGGAGCGTGTCAAAGGGGAAGACCCCTCGGCCTCGGCTCTAAGGTCCGTGGTCACCGTGGGTGTGGCCGTGTTCCTTACCGCCGCCACCACCGCCTTCGGGTTCGCTTCCTTCGGCATCTCCAACATGCCGATCATCCAGCAGTTCGGGATGGTCTGCGTGGTGGGGGTGATGGTTAGTTTCGTGCTGGCGGTGACCCTGCTTCCCGCGGTGCTCGTCCTGCGGGACCGCAGGGAGAGAGCGCAGAAGAAATGGCGGGAACGCCAGCATAGGAAGGACGAGCGCAATAGGTGGTCTCCCGTGGACAGCCTGCTGGCCCGCGTCGCCGTGATCACCGAGCACCACCGCGTCGTGGTGGCCGCCATCTCCCTGCTGATAATCGTGGGCTCTATCGCATTGGGTTTCACCCTCAAGACCGAGGCGGACGTCTTCAAGCTGCTCCCCGACGACCTTCCGTTCAAGGTGGCCACCCAGAAGATAAATGACTATTTCGGGGGGCAGGAGATGGTCTACACGCTGGTGCGCGGGGACGTCCTCGAGCCCTCCAACCTCGAGGCCATACTGGCTTACGAGGAAGCCCTGGCTTTGGTAGACCACGTGGGAGACGATGGAGAGGATATACTGCAGCGCGGGAAGATCTACAGCATCGCCGACGTGGTGAAGAACTTCCACGGGTCGGTGCCCGCCAGCAAGGCGGAGGTCATGGCTGTCCTTTATGAAGTGCAGCAGGCCGGCCCCTCGGGCCAGTCCGCCTCCGACAACCAGCTCATCACCGAGGACCTCGAGACCGCACTGGTCAGCATCAGGGTCAACCGCGGCTCCCAGGAGGACATGAGGATCCTGTATGAGTCCATACAGGAGGCTACGGCGCAGACCGTGGCCGCCGCTCCCGGCGTCACCATGGGCAGCAGCGGGCTGCCGCTCCTCTTCCACGAGATGCTGGGCACCATCGTGCCCACCCAGGTCAAGACCACCGCCGTAGCCCTGATATTGTGCGCCCTCATAGTGATCCTGGTCTTCCGCTCCATATCATTCGGATTGGCGGCCTCCAGCGTGGTCTTCATCAGCGTGGCCATGGAGCTGGGGGCCCTCGCCCTCCTCGGCTGGCCGCTGGATTTCATGACCGTGATGGTCTCCTCCCTGGTCATCGGGGCGGGTATCGATTTCGGCATCCATGTCACCCACCGCTTCATGGAGGAGTGGCGCGACGGCGGGGTGGAGATAGACGAGGCCATCCGGCGCACCGTTGGCAGCGTGGGCAAGGCCTTGATCGCAGCGGCGGTCACCACCACCGGGGCCTTCCTCATCCTGGCCTTCTCCAAGCTGGGCTTCCTGCAGCGCTTCGGCGTGATCACCGCCCTCTCCCTCACCTTCGCCCTGTTGGCCTCCCTGTTGATACTGCCCTCTATACTCGCCTGGCGCGCCCAGCGCCTCGAAAAGAAAACGCTACGGAATTAGCACGCCCATCCGAGAGTATGCAGCGCGAAAGCGACAGCGACGCCCGGAGGGCGGCGCGGCGGTGCCAGTCGCCAGGCCTATTCCGATCGGCGGGGCCTGGCACGGGTACGCATCGATGGTGAGCCCGGAGGTTGCGACTTTACACTTGGCAAGTGCTATAATATTTCTTCGTGTGGGGCGGCGGAACGTAAACCTGGAGGATGAAGAGAGATAGGCCATGCCCGGGATCGCGGTAGTAGGCACCCAGTGGGGTGACGAGGGAAAAGGCAAGGTGATCGACCTGCTCTCGGACGAGATGCAGATGGTCGTTCGCTTTCAGGGCGGCAACAACGCCGGCCACACCATCGTCTGCGACGGCAGGACTTTGAAGCTGCACCTCGTCCCATCGGGCATACTCTACCCCCACATAGTCCCCGTGATCGGGAACGGCGTGATCATCAATCCCGGGGTGCTCATCGAGGAGATAGACAACCTGCGCGACATGGACATCGACGCGGAACGTCTGCGCATCTCCTATAACGCCCATATCATCCTGCCCTACCATGAGGCCCTGGACGGCCTCGCGGAGGACGGCCGCGGTGCCGGGAGCATAGGGACCACGCGGCGGGGCATCGGCCCCGCCTATGCCGACAAATCGGCCCGCACCGGCCTGCGCATGCAGGATATGCTGGACCTGGAGGCCTTCAGCGAAAAAGTGCGACAGGCCGCGGAGGAGAGGAACCGCATCATCACCCGCGTCTACGGCGCGGATCCCCTCGACGCCGCGCAGATCGCCGAGGATTACAGGGGGTATGCGGAACGTTTGCGGCCGTGCCTGACCGACACCCAGTTGCTGGTGAAGCAGGCCCTGAGGGAAGGGCAGAGCGTGCTCTTCGAGGGTGCCCAGGGGCTGATGCTCGATATCGACCACGGCACCTACCCTTTCGTCACCTCGTCCAACACCGTTGCCGGGGCCGTGTGCACGGGGGCGGGCGTAGGGCCCCGGGACATCGACGAGGTCGTGGGAGTCACCAAAGCCTATGTGACCCGGGTGGGACATGGCCCTTTCCTCACCGAGCAGGACAACGAGATCGGCAACACCATGCAGGAGGTTGGCGGAGAGTTCGGGACCACCACCGGGCGCCGGCGCCGCTGCGGCTGGTTCGACCTGGTAATCCTGGGTTATGCCGTGCGCCTCAATACCCTTACCTCCCTGGCCATCACCAAGCTGGACGTGCTCTCCGAGTTCGATACCCTCAAGGTCTGTGTAGCCTACCACCTGGACGGGAAGACGGTGGAGGAGTTCCCCCAGGTCTGCAGCGAGTTCGCGGCCTGCGAGCCGGTCTACGAGGAGCTTCCCGGCTGGAAGAAGGACATCTCGGGGGCGCGGCGGCTGGAGGACCTGCCAGCGCAGGCCCGGGACTACCTGGACTTCATCTCCTCCCGGGCGGGTGTACCCCTCAAACTCATATCCGTGGGACCGGAGAGGCAGCAGACCATCCTCCTTGACGGAGGAGAGGAGCCCCTGCGCCAGGGACGCCTCGTCTTCCAGGACGAACTCCCCCTCTAGAATGGGGTCAGCCCCTGACATGTGACATTTTCAGCAAAGTCAAGCCCTTAAGACCTTCCAGCAATCAAGAAATGTCACATGTCAGGGGCTGACCCCATCTGCCCCTTAAAGCAGGATTGTCACCGCCGCCTATAAAATATAGAGATGTAGCCGGGCGCACCAAGGAGGTTCATATGAGGATTCTTGTGGTCGGAGGAGGGGGGCGCGAGCATGCCCTTACCTGGAAGATATCCCAGTCGCCCCTGGTAGACGGGATATGGTGCGCGCCCGGCAACGCGGGCATGGCCGCCCTGGCCACGTGCGTGGACATAGGCGCCGAGGACGTCGAGGCGCTAGCCGCCTTCGCGCGGGAGAACAGGATAGACCTCACCGTGGTCGGCCCCGAGGCCCCCCTGGTGGCGGGAATCGCCGACCTCTTCATCGCCAGGGGCCTCCCCGTCTTCGGCCCCGGCAGGGAGGCCGCGCAGATGGAGGGGAGCAAGGACTTCGCCAAGCAACTCATGCTGGAGGCGGGGGTTCCCACGGGAAAGGCCGAGGTCTTCACGGACTACGACGCGGCCGAGGCGTGCATCAAGAACGGCCGTGCCCCGTTCGTGGTCAAGGCCGACGGGCTCGCGGCGGGCAAGGGAGTGATCATCGCCCAGGACGACCGCGCCGCCTACGAGGCCCTGAAGACCTGTTTCGTGGACCGCTCCTTCGGCGCGGCAGGTGACAAGGTGCTCATCGAGGAGTTCCTGGAAGGGCAGGAGGTGTCCATCCTCTGCTTCGTGGACGGCGAAGACATCCTCCCCATGGCCCCCGCCCAGGACTACAAGCGTATCGGGGACGGGGACAGCGGCCCCAACACCGGCGGCATGGGCTCATACTCGCCGGTGCCGGTACTCTCTGATGACGAATACCGGCGCGCGGTGGAGGAGATACTGCGGCCCACCGCCCGCGCCCTCGCGGGGCGCGGCATCGACTACAGGGGTATCCTCTACGCCGGCATCATCCTCACCGCGGACGGCCCCAAGGTGCTGGAGTATAACGTGCGTTTCGGCGACCCGGAGACGCAGGCGGTGCTGCCGCGCCTGGAGAGCGATATCGTCGAGACCATGCTCGCGGTGGCGGAGGGCAGGCTGGCCGGTGAGGACCTGCGCTGGACCAACGACCCCTGCGTGACCTTGGTCGTCGCCTCCGGTGGTTACCCCGGCGACTACCGCAAGGGATACCCCATCACAGGGCTGGAAGAGGCGGGCGCGGTCCCGGGGGTCACCGTCTTTCACGCCGGGACCAGCGCCGGCGAACGGGGTGAGGTGCTGACCAATGGTGGGCGGGTGCTGGGCGTCAGCGCCCTCGGCACGGACTTCGCCGCTGCCCGCGAGAGAGCATACGAGGCGGCGGGAAAGATAGGTTTTAAAGATATCTACTACCGCAAGGACATCGCCCTGAGGACCCGGGAGGTGTGATCAAGATGGCCGCTCCCGTTGTCGCCCTGCTCATGGGGTCCAAGTCGGACCTGAAGAAAGTCACCCCGGCGGAGGAGACCCTCGCGGAGATGGGGGTGCGGGTGAAGACCGCGGTCATCTCCGCCCACCGCCAGCCGGAAAAGTTACGGGAGTTCGTGGCCGCTGCCCGGGAGGAAGGGGTTGAGGTGTTCATCGCGGCGGCGGGAAAGGCGGCGCACCTCCCCGGCGTGGTGGCCTCCCTGACCACCCTCCCCGTCATCGGCCTGCCCATATCCTCTGCCGACCTGGGGGGCATGGACGCCCTGCTCTCCATGGTGCAGATGCCGCGCGGGGTCCCCGTGGCCACGGTGGCCATCGACGGGGCGGAGAACGCCGCCCTGCTGGCCTGCGCCATCCTGGCCCTCAAGTACGAGGCGGTGGCGAAGGCCCTCGCCGCCTACCGCGAGAGCCTGGCGGAGGGCTGAAAAGCCACTATCAACGCCGTGCCCTATGGGGCATAATATACATGTGCCGGACGAGATGACTGGAAAAGGTTGGAAGAAATGATCTCGCGTTACACCCTGCCCGGAATGGCCGCCGTGTGGAGCGAGCAGAACAGGTTCCAGAAGTGGCTGGACGTCGAGATCATGGCCGTGGAGGCCCGGGCGGAGCGGGGCCTGGTGCCGCGCGAGGCCCTCGCCGAGATCAGGGAGAAGGCGGCCTTCGACCCCGCACGCGTGCTGGAGATCGAGGAGACGGTCAACCACGACGTCATCGCCTTCCTCACCAACGTGGCCGAGAACGTGGGCGAGAGTTCGCGCTTCATCCACTACGGCATGACCTCATCCGACGTGCTGGACACCGGCCTGGCGCTGCAGATGCGCGACGCCGCCGACCTCATCATCGCCGAGGCGCTCTCCCTGGCGCGGCTCCTCAGGGACAAGGCCCTGGAATACCGGGACCTGGCCATGGTGGGGCGCACCCACGGAGTGCACGCCGAGCCCATGGTCTTCGGGCAGAAGCTGGCCCTGTGGGCCTTCGAGATGGCCCGCGACCTGGAGCGCCTGCGGAGGGCGCGGCAGGTCATCAGCTGCGGCAAGCTCTCCGGCGCCGTCGGCACTTACGCCCACCTCGAGCCGTGGGTCGAGGCTTACGTCTGCGACAGGCTGGGGCTGGTACCGGCGGAGGCGTCCACCCAAGTGCTGCAGCGGGACCGCCATGCCGAGTACCTGGCGGCCATGGCCATCACCGGCTCCAGCCTGGAGAAGTTCGCCCTGGAGGTCAGGGGCCTGCAGCGCACAGAGGTGCTGGAGGCGGAGGAGCCCTTCCGGCGCGGCCAGAAAGGCTCCAGCGCCATGCCGCACAAGAGGAACCCCATCCTGTGCGAGCGCATCTGCGGCCTGGCCAGGGTGCTGCGGGCCAACGCCATGGCCGCGCTGGAGGACGTCGCCCTGTGGCACGAGCGGGACATCTCGCATTCGTCGGTAGAGCGGGTGATCGTGCCCGATTCCACCACCCTGCTCCACTACATGCTGGTCAAGTTCCAGGGGATCGTGCGCGACCTGCAGGTCTACCCGGATAACATGCGGCGCAACCTGGAACTCACGCGCGGGCTGGTCTTCTCGGAGGGTGTGCTGCTGGCCCTGGTGGACCAGGGGCTCACGCGCGAGGACGCTTACACCCTGGTGCAGCGCAATGCCATGCGGGCATGGAGCGCGGGGGAGGACTTCCGCGCCCTGCTGGCCGCCGACGACGAGGTCGCGGCGAGGCTCGGCCCTCAGGAACTGGACGCCTGCTTCGACCTCGACCACCACCTGAAGAACGTGGCCGTGGTCTTTGAACGCCTGGAGAGGCTGGAGCTGTAGAAGCGGCAGTGAAGAGGAGGAGATCCGATTGAAGGTATCCATCTACGTGTCCCCCAAAAAGGGCGTGCTCGACCCCGCGGGCCAGGCGGCCCTGGGGGCGTTGAGATCGCTGGGGTTCGGGGAGGTCGCTGACGTCCAGATCGGCAAATACATCATCCTTAGCCTGGAGGACGGCGAGTCCGGCCAGGCGGAAGCGCGAGTGCAGGAGATGTGCGAGCGGCTCCTGGCCAACCCGATCATCGAGGACTACCGCATCGAGATGGGGTAGGTCGCAGCTCGGATCCCATGGACTATACGAGATAGGAGAGGAGCCAGATGAGATTCGGTGTGGTGGTTTTTCCGGGTTCCAACTGCGAGATGGATTGTTTCCACGTCATCGACAAGGTGCTGATGGAGGAAGTGGAGTACGTCTGGCACCAGCAGACGGATGTCTCGGGTTACGATTGCCTGGTCCTGCCCGGCGGCTTCTCCTACGGCGATTACCTGCGCTGCGGGGCCATCGCCCGCTTCAGCCCGGTCATGGAGGCGGTGGCCGAATACGCTCGCGAGGGCGGGCTGGTCATCGGCATCTGCAACGGTTTTCAGATACTGCTGGAGGCGGGGCTGCTCCCCGGCGCCATGCTGCGCAACACCAGCCTCTCCTTCATCTGCCGCCACGTCAACGTGCGGGTGGAGAACGCCGACACGCCCTGGACCAACGCGGTGCGGCAGGGAAGGGTGCTGCGCATCCCCATCGCCCATGGCGAGGGCAACTACACCGCCGACGCAGAGACCCTGGCCGCCCTGGGGGAGCGGAACCAGATAGTGCTGCGCTACTGCGACGAGGGCGGCGAGACCACAGCGGACTCCAACCCCAACGGCTCGGTGGAGAACATCGCCGGCATCTGCAGCGAGGGCTTCAACGTCTTCGGGCTGATGCCGCACCCCGAGCGCGCCTCGGAGGAGATCCTGGGCAGCACGGACGGGCTGCTGATATGGGAATCGGTCATGGCGCATTACCAGGCCAGAGGGTAGGGTGAGGACATGGCTGAACTGTACGAGGAACTTGGCCTGACCGAGGATGAATACCGCGACATCGTGCGCATCCTGGGGCGGGAGCCGAGCAAGGTCGAGCTGGGGATGTACTCCCTGATGTGGAGCGAACACTGCTCATATAAGAGTTCGAAGACGGTGCTGTCGCAGCTCCCCACGCGCGCCTCTTACGTGCTGCAGGGGCCGGGCGAGAACGCCGGCATCATCGACGTCGGCGGCGGCCTGGCGGTGGCCTTCAAGATGGAGTCCCACAACCACCCCAGCGCCGTGGAGCCCTACCAGGGCGCGGCCACCGGCATCGGCGGCATCGTGCGCGACATCTTCACCATGGGTGCGCGCCCCATCGCCTGCCTCGACCCCCTGCGTTTCGGGGACCCCGGCAGCCCGCGCACGCGCTACCTCTTCAGCGGCGTCATCTCCGGCATCGCCGGCTACGGCAACTGCCTGGGCATCCCCACCGTGGGCGGGGACGTCTATTTCGACGAGTGCTACGACGGCAACATCCTGGTCAACGTGATGGCCCTGGGCATCATGTCCAAGGAGCACCTCATCCGCGGCCAGGCCACCGGGGTGGGCAACAAGGTGGTGCTCATGGGCAACCGCACCGGGCGGGACGGCATCGGGGGCGCCTCCATCCTGGCCTCCCAGGAGTTCGACGAGTCCAGCCAGGAGAAACGGCCAAGCGTGCAGGTGGGGGACCCCTTCACCGAGAAGCTGCTCATCGAGGCCTGCCTGGAACTGCTGGAGAAGGGGCTCCTGGTGGGGTTGCAGGACCTGGGCGCCGCCGGTATATCGTGCGCCTGCTCGGAGACGGCCGCCCGCGGCGGTGTGGGCATGAAGATCGAGCTGGAGCACGTTCCCCTGCGCGAGAAGATGGACCCCTTCGAGATCATGATCTCGGAGTCCCAGGAGCGCATGCTGGCCATCGTCGAGCCACGGAAGCTGGACGAGGTCCTGGCGACCTGCGGGAAGTGGGGACTTCCCGCCGTGGTCATCGGCGAGGTGACCGAGGGAGACATGCTGGAGATAGACTGGTACGGCGAGAAGGTCGTGGAGGTTCCCGCTTCCTCGCTGGCCAACGGCCCCGTCTACGACCGGCCCGCCGAGAGACCGGCCTGCCTGGACGAGGCGCAGTCCTTCGACCCCGCCTCGCTGCGGCATCCCGCCGACCTCGGCAGGGTGCTCCTGGACCTGGTGAGCGGGCCCAACCTCTGCGACAAGAGACTCGTCTACGAACAGTATGACCACATGGTGCAGCTCAACACCGTGGTCTATCCCGGCTCTGACGCGGCGGTGCTGCGAATCAAGGGGACCAGCCGGGCCCTGGCGGTGTCCGTCGATGGCAACTCCCGGTATGTCTACCTCGACCCCTATGTCGGTACCCAGATAGCGGTGGCCGAGGCGGCGCGCAACGTGGTCGCCGCGGGTGGCGTGCCCATGGCCCTCACCAACTGCCTCAACTTCGGCAACCCGGAGAAGCCGGAGATCTTCTGGCAGTTCAAGGAGGCGGTGCGCGGGCTGGCGGACGCGGCCCGTTTCCTGGAGCTGCCGGTGGTGAGCGGAAACGTGAGTTTCTACAACGAATCGTTCGGGGTGGCCATCTATCCCACCCCGGTGGTGGGGATGGTCGGGCTCATCGGCACCCTGGCCAACCGCCGCACCGTCGCCTTCCCCGGGGAGGATGTGCTGGTGGTGCTGCTGGGGGACACCCTGGACGAGCTGGGAGGGTCCGAGTACCTCAAGCTGGTGCACGGCACGGTGGCGGGCCTCCCGCCCTCCATCGATCTCGGCCGCGAGAAGGGCGTCCAGACCACCTGCATCGAGGGCATCCGCAGGGGCATGATCCTCTCCGCCCACGACTGTTCCGAGGGCGGGGTGGCCGTGGCCCTGCTCGAGTGCTGCTGCGCCGGCGGCGTGGGGGCCAGGCTCGAGGTGAAGACCAGCCTCGCGCCCGTGAGCTGGCTGTTCAGCGAAAGCCAGTCCCGCTTCGTGGTCACCATGAAGGAGGACGACCTGGAGGCCATGGGCAAGCTCGCCGATGCGCGCGGGGCGCCGCTGCTCGTATTGGGGCGCACCGGGGGCGACCGGCTCACCGTAAACGACTGGATCGACCTCGGGGTGGGCGAGATGAAGGCGGCCCGGGAAGATGCCCTCGAGAGGATACTCTCCGGGCAGGAGCGATAGGGAGCGCGGCAATACGGGCAGGACAGGATAAAGAGGTGGGAAGAGGCTTATGAGCTTTGAGATCAACGAATCGTGCGGCGTCTTCGGTATCCATACCCGCGAAGACGACGTGGCCAAACTCACCTATTACGCCCTCTACGCCCTGCAGCACCGCGGGCAGGAGAGCGCGGGCATCGCCGTGTCCGACGGCAGGGAGACGCTGATGCTCAAGGACATGGGCATGGTGTCGCAGGTCTTCAGCGAGAGGGACCTGACCAACCTCAAGGGCCACCTGGCCATCGGCCATGTCAGGTATTCCACCACCGGTTCGGCTTTCTGGGAGAACGCCCAGCCGGTACAGGTGCCGCGGCGCGGCGGCTCGGTCTTCGTGGCCCACAACGGCAATCTCATAAACACCGTCGAGCTGCGCGACGCCCTCAAGGCGGAGGGGGTGCGCTTCCGCTCCACCTCGGACACCGAGGTCATCGCGGTGATGCTGGCCCGCTCCCAGGCGGCGTCGATAGTGGATGCGGTCAAGGAGGTCATGCCCCGCCTCGTCGGCGCCTACTCGCTGGCCATCATGACCGAGGACAAGCTCATCGGGGTGAGGGACCCTAACGGCATCAGGCCGCTGTGCGTGGGAAGCTATCCGGGTGGCCACGCCATCTCCAGCGAGAGCGCCGGGTTGGACATCATCGGCGGTGATTATATCAGGGAGATAGGGCCGGGGGAGATGGCGGTCATAGACGACGACGGCCTCAGGTTCGAGCGGGTCGCCCCCGCCGCCAGGCCGTCCCTGTGCATCTTCGAGTTCATCTACTTCGCCCGCCCGGACTCCATCATGTACGAGACCTATCTCTATCATGCCCGCAAGCACATGGGCATGAGCCTCGCCGACGAGGCGCCGGTGGAGGCCGACGTGGTCATGCCCATACCTGACACCGGCGTCCCGGCGGCTATCGGTTATTCCCAGGCCTCGGGGATATCTTTCGGCGAGGGCCTGATCAAGAACCGTTATATCGGCCGCACCTTCATCCAGCCCACCCAGGCCATCCGGCAGCTCGGCGTGCGCCTCAAACTCAACCCCCTCATCCACGATATCGACGGCAAGCGGCTGGTGGTGGTGGACGACTCCATCGTGCGCGGCAACACCACCAAGGAGATCGTGAAGATGCTCAGGGACGCCGGCGCCAGGGAGGTGCACATGCGCATCAGCTCCCCCCCGGACATGTACCCGTGCTTCTACGGTATCGACACCGCCATCCGCAAGGAACTCATCGCATCGTCCCGCAAGGTGGACGATATCCGGCGCTTCATCGGGGCCGACACCCTGCACTACCTGAGCATGGAGAACCTGGTGAAGGCGACGCGCAGGGACAAAGAGGATTTCTGCACCGCCTGCTTCGACGGGGAGTATCCCGTGCCCGTGCCCGACGACATGATGATGACCAAGTGCAGGTTGGAGGACGGCAAGGTTAGGGTACAATAGTCCCCGGCGGGAAGCGCCGGTCGCGATGCCCCGCGAACACAAACCCGGGTGGACCGCGGACGCCGGCGCGCAAGCGGATTACATGGCATGAAAGGCGTGATCATTCGTGGACGAGAAGAGGGAAAACGGGGACTCCTGCGAGGCTTTGACCTATTGCGGCGCGGGAGTGGATATCGGGGCCGGCAACAAGGCGGTGGAGCTGATCAGGGAGGAGGTGGCTTCCACCCTCCGCCCCGAGGTGCTCTCGGAGCTGGGCGGTTTCGGCGCCCTCTTCTCCGGCAAGCTCGAGGGCTATGGTGATCCCGTCCTGGTGTCCTCCGTCGACGGGGTGGGGACCAAGCTCAAGGTGGCGCAGATGCTCGACCGCCACGATACCATCGGCGTCGACCTGGTGGCCATGTGCGCGGACGATATCGTGACCTGCGGGGCCGAGCCCCTGTTCATGCTGGACTACCTGGCCATGGGCAGGATAGACCCCCCCAAGGTCAAGAGCATCGTCTCGGGCATAGCCAGGGGCTGCCGCCGCTGCGGGTGCGCCCTCATCGGGGGAGAGACCGCCGAGCACCCCGGGGTGATGGAGGCCGACGACTACGACCTGGCCGGCTTCATGGTCGGGGTGGTGGACCGGGACAGGATCATCGACGGCTCGCGCATCGTCCCCGGCGACGTCATCATCGGGCTGATGAGCACCGGGCTGCATTCCAACGGCTACTCGCTGGTGCGCAAGATCTTCTTCGAGGTGAACGACTTCGATCCCGGGGACCGCCTGCGTGGCCTGGCCTCGACCCTGGGCGACGAGCTCCTCACCCCCACCGAGATCTACGCGCCCGGCATCCTGCGTCTGGCGCGCGAGGTGGACGTCAAGGGAGTGGTGCACGTGACC
This sequence comes from Actinomycetota bacterium, assembly GCA_040757835.1. Lineage (NCBI taxonomy): Bacteria > Bacillati > Actinomycetota > Actinomycetota bacterium. The sequence goes on along the minus strand of JBFLWJ010000009.1, from coordinate 3,258 downwards.
GGCGGTGGACTCATCGAAAACGTGCCCAGGGTGCTCCCCGGGGGCGTGGACGCGAAAATAGACCTCACCGCCTGGCATCCCCCCAGCATCTTCAAGATCGTGAAGGACATGGGCAAGATCGACGAAGTCGAGATGTTCAGGACTTTCAACATGGGTATCGGCATGGCGGCCATCGTCGACCTCGGAGATCTTCGCCAGGCCCTGGAAGTACTGAATCTCGCCGGCTACCGCGCCGTCCGCATCGGCGAGATGCACGAAGGCACGGGCGGCATCTGCATCACCTGTTGAGCGAGGCGAAAGGGGGTGGGGGCTTGAGTGAGCCCTGCAAGCTGGGCATCCTTATCTCGGGCAGCGGCACCAACATGGAGAATATCGCCGTGGAGATAGAGGAACGGGGGCTGCGAGCGCGCATCGCGGTGGTCATCAGCGACGTGGAGGAGGCCTACGGCCTGGTGCGGGCGAACAAGCACGGGCTGCAGGCCGTCTTCATCGACCCCGCTTCTTACCCGGACCGTGCCGCCTACGACCGCGAACTCATCCGCGTCCTGGAGGAGAACGGCGTGGACCTGGTGGTGCTGGCGGGTTACATGCGCCTGGTGGGACCGGAGTTCGTGCAGGCCTTCCGCAACCGCGTCATGAACATCCATCCGGCGCTGCTGCCCTCTTTTCCCGGCACCGCGGGCGTGCCCGACGCCCTGGCCTACGGGGTCAAGGTGACCGGGGTCACGGTCCATTTCGTCGACGAGGGCCTGGATACCGGCCCCATAATCCTGCAGGAGGCCGTGCCCGTGCTGGCCGGCGACGACCAGGAGAGACTGCACAACCGTATCCACGAGGTTGAATACAGGCTATACCCGCAGGCCATAAGGCATTTCTGCGAGGGCAGGCTGCGCGTGGAGGGAAGGCACGTAAATATAGAGGAGGTATGACCTATGGCCAGGATCGAGAGGGCGCTGCTCAGCGTCTCCAATAAGGCCGGGATCGTCGGCCTGGCGAAGGAACTCAAGGAGATGGGGGTGGAGATCATCTCCACGGGCGGGACGGAGGCGAAGCTGCGCGAGGAGGGCATCGAGGTCACCCCCATCGCCGAGGTCACCGGCTTCCCGGAGATGATGGACGGCAGGGTGAAGACCCTGCACCCCAACGTCCATGCCGCCCTGCTGGCCGACCGCGATAACCCCGAGCACATGGAGGAGATCGCGCAGAAGGGCATCAAGCCCATCGACCTCGTGGTGGTCAACCTCTACCCTTTCGCGGAGACCATCGCCCGCCCCGGCACCAGCCTGGAGGAGGCGGTGGAGCAGATCGATATCGGCGGCGTGGCCCTCATCCGTGCCGCGGCGAAGAACTTCACCAGCGTGGCCATCGTCACCAATCCCAAGCGTTACTCTTCCCTCCTGCTGGAGATGCGGCGTAACGATGGCGACCTGACCGCCGAGACCAGGCGCTCCCTGGCCGCCGAGGGCTTTCGCCACACCGCTGTGTACGACTCGGCCATCTATGCCTATCTGTCCAAGGCCTTCGAGGAGTTCCCGGACACGCTCAACCTGGTGTTCAAGAAGAAAGCCGAGCTGCGTTATGGGGAGAACCCCCACCAGAAAGGCGCCCTGTATATGGAGATCGGCGCTCCCTCCACCTCGCTGGTCTTCGCCGAGCAGTTCCACGGCAAGGAGATGTCCTTCAACAACTTCCTGGACACCGACGCGGCCTGGTCCCTGGTGAAAGAGTTCCCGCTCCCGGCGGTGGTGATGATCAAACACAACAACCCCTGCGGCGTGGCCACGGCGGAGAAGCTATCCGTGGCGTGGCAGCGGGCGTACGAGTGCGACAAGGTCAGCGCTTACGGAAGCGTCATGGCCTTCAACCGCCCCATCGACGAGGACACGGCGGCGCTGATCAACTCCATCTTCGTCGAGGTGGTCGTCGCCCCCGATTACACCGATGCGGCGCGCAAGCTGCTGCAGGGCAAGGAGGACATCCGCCTGCTGAAGCTGCCCCTGGAGAACGGTATATTCTCGTCCCTCAAGGACCTCAAACGCGTCGACGGTGGGGTGCTGGTGCAGGACTTCGACGCGGGAGAAGACGACCTCAGCGGGGTCACTTTCGTCGGGGACCGCAAGCCCGGCGACGAGCAGTGGGAGGAGCTGGTCTTCGCCTGGAAGGTGGCCAAGCATACGCGCTCCAACGCCATAGTCCTCACCCGGGACATGTCCACGGTGGGGATAGGGGCGGGCCAGATGAACCGTCTCGACTCCGCCTACCTCGCCCTGCGGACGGCGGGGGACAAGGCAGTGGGCGCGGTCTGCGCCAGCGACGCCTTCTTCCCCTTCCCGGACTCCGTGGTCCTCATGGCGGACGCGGGGGTGGAGGCGTTCATCCAGCCCGGCGGCTCCATGCGCGACGAGGAGACCTTCAGCATCGTCAACGAGCGCGGCCTGGTGATGGCGCTCACGGGCAAGCGGCACTTCCGCCACTGACCGGCACGAAAATGTCATTGCGAGCCAGCGATAACGCGGGCTGATGATAGCCCTAACAAGTAAGCGCCACCGCAAAATGTCATTGCGAGCCAGCGAACGGAGAGAGCGCAGCGTGGCAATCTTTAGGTGCCCGACTTGCTAATAGAACGCGCGTATGGATATATCGACCGCTCGGCACTCCTCCATGATGTATGGAGCGCTGAAAAACGCCTCACGTGCAAACGTGGCGGCTCATCATGTAACATTGTCCTATGAGCAAGTTCTTTTTGGCTGTGCGTGTAGTGGTGCTCCTGGCGCTACTGCTTCTCCTGGTAGCCACCTTCTGGGGCATAGCCAACCGCGAGAGCACCCAGGCTGATGATGGCGTGGCGCAGGCCTACGAGGAATATCAAAGGTCAAAGCCGGCGGGCTATACGTCAATTCTTCTCGTCGGCCTGGTGGTGGCGGGCATCTTCGTCGTGCTGGCCTCGATATTCTTCGAGTACCACCAGGTGCGCAAGGGTACCCCGCGCGCGGGTGCCCGCCCCCCGGATGAGGAAGAACCGCGCAAGCAGTCCTGGCAATAACCCCCGTATAAGGGTCAGGCTCTAGAAAAGTTGCGTCTCCGAGAGACCTCTCGATGACCATCCCCGTCCACGCGAGATGCAAGTTTTCAGACCTGGAATGATAAAGAACGGACGCCTCCGAACAATTAGGTGACAAACCAAACATGCCGGTTGAAAGGGCCGGCACGACCGAAAGGAGGCGTCCCATGAGTAGAGTGTACATCGGTATCGACCTG